>JAUUZM010000195.1 GCA_030589965.1 Bacteroides sp. | reverse complement strand
GGTATGACAAGGAACTTTTGCTAAGATCCATTGCTGATGAAATGAAAGCCAGGGGGTATACACAGCAAGAAGCGAATGGTGATCTGTCTGTCAATATGTTCGTTATTCTGGACGATAAAACCGGGATTACTAACTATAATTCTTTCTATACCATGGGTGGATGGGGATATTATTCTTCATTCGGATATGGATATGGATATGGTGGAGGAAACTATCAATATACTATAACCAAAGGAACCCTTTTGATCGATGTATTTGATCACAGGGGGAAGAAATTGCTCTGGCAGGGTGTAGGTGTTGGTACTGTGGAAGATGACGAGGTAAGAAGACATAGAAATCTTCCAAAAGTTGTTGAGAAGATCTTCTGGAAATATCCTCTCAAGAAAAACCAGAAATAAATCTTAAATTACTTCTGCAAACCTTAACTTCTTTTGTTTCCTGGTATGTCAGGCAGGCAATATTCTGTATATTATCCCTTTCGGATGCAATTATACTTCCGCTTCTGCCGCTGCTTTGCAGTGATTCTGATATTCATTGCTGCTGCGCCATCAGCATGGTCACAACCTTTGGATTTTCTAAAAGCAGATACAAGTAACCAGAATAAGACATATACCCGTTATTTCGTAGTAGATGTGAAGGGGCATTATGGCCGTCATATCACTACAGGCGTTAAAATTTTTGAACAAACCATAGAGAAAACTCCATTTTATGCAGCCGAATTCAGGTTGGGAATGAAAGGGTATGGAAGCAAGCAATGGCATCAGTTATATCGTTATCCGACTTATGGGATTGGATTGCACAAGACCTGGTTTACCCCCCGGGAAAACGTGCTTGGAAATCCGATGTCAGTTTTTGTTTTTTTTAATCCCTCCCTTCTGGGGAAAGAAAAAATTACCCTTGGAATTGATTTATCAACTGGACTGGCATTTCATTTCAATGAATATGATCCCGTAGAAAATCCTGAACAGATAGCTATCGGGTCAGACATAAATATGCATTTCCAGCTTGAGATTGAAACATCCTTCCGGATCCTTGAAAGTCTCGACGGAGCTGCAGGGATTGGATTCACCCATTTCTCTAACGGCCGGATTCGAACTCCCCAGCGGGGAGTAAACCTCCCACACGCTTTCGGACTTTTGCGTTATCACCTGCCTGTAAGGAATACCATAAACGGGATTCCAGATGATTGGCCTGCAAGGAGACCAGAGAATATCATTCACCAGATACCTAAGTTCAAAGGAAGATGGGAATACTATACGGTACTTAGTGCTGGTATGGCTACACCTGAAGAATTATGGGATGATCGAAGCATAAAATATTTTGTGGGATCCATGAGTTTTGATGTGGCAAGGCATTACTACTATATTGGTAAGGCTGGGATTGGACTTGATATTTTCCATGACCGCTCAATGCAGGAACCCTACAGGCATACCTTAATAAATCCTGATTTTGCAGATTTAACTTTTTTGGGCTTTCATCTCAGTCATGAGCTTATGGTAAATCGGGTTACCCTGGTAACGCAGGTAGGAGTGACCCTGACCGAGAGAGATACGAAAGGAAAATGGTATGGGAGATTTGGAATGAGGATTGATATCACAGAGCATTTCTTTTTCAGGAGTACCCTTAAGATTCCTAATGGATTCAAGGCAGATTATATTGAATGGGGACTAGGATATAATTTCTACAGGCCTAGAATCTCTGACTGATATATTCGTTGATTTCTTTGAGGGACTGGATTTCCTGGGATGAGTTACCTGAGCGAACATAAAAGCGTTCTGATTTGTTACCGTTTTTATCAGTGTGCGTAACGTACACAGGCTCACCTCCCTTATTTATAGTAATGACACAAATTTCCTTGTCTTCAAGCTTCGGAAATTGCACTTTAATATTTCTTGTAATAAATGTAACTCCGAATTGCTGTTTAAGCAGGTTTCTCAAATGTATCTCAAAGTAGTCTGAATCCTGTTTTTTAAGTGTGCTTAGATCACCATCCAGGCCGAGAATACTGCCGTCATCCCTGACACCGATGATGAGTATACCCCCGTCCCCGTTGCTGAATGCGGCAAGGCTTTTGACTATTACATTCTCCAGTCCGGTGTTTACCTTCCCCTGGTTCATATCCATCCGGAGCGCTGATTTAAATTCGACGGACTGGTTTTCACCCTTGCTGATCATGGCTTTCCAGTCCACTTCCTCATTATCAGCAGTGTAAGGAGGATCAGAAACCATAGCTGCCTCATTCGAGATTTTCGATGTGATATCAGGCCCGGAACTATTGCTGGTTCTTTTGCGTTTCGCAATCGAAACGAAATATATGAGGACGGAGAGTAAGAGGAAGGTGATCACCAGAATTATGCTGGAATAACTCTTTATTAATCCAATTTTCAGCGATCCTTCAGGCATGGCAAGTCCAACTGCCGCAATCTTTTCATAATCTGAGAAATCCCGAATATGAATCCACCAGTCATTTCCATCCAGCTGCTGATGATAGGTCATATCCATGTTTCCCCCTATTTGCTGCCAGGAATTAATAAAACTCAGAAGAATACTATCCTGTATGGTTTGCAGGAAACCTCCCTTGAATTGATCTTCCAGGGAGCCAATACTATCAGATACCCTGTCTGGAATATCGATTAATTGTCCGGATGTCATGGCCATGAAGATTCTTCGGTTCTTGAACTTATTAAAGGAGTTCAGATGCCTGATCATGATACGGACAGGCATTTCGAATGAGCAAATAAAAACACTGGAATCAAGGCCGGAAACCCAGTCCACCGCAGCAGTAATTACAGGCTCTTTTAACTGCCTGGATTGGTATATACCGGTCCATATTACGGACTCATCATCTGTTGCCATTCCGTCAAGGATGTTCTGCACTACTTCTATCCGGCCTTCCTGTCCTATCAATACCTCGGTCCAATTACTGCTTATGCTGTTGTCCATCATCCTTCGTGACCATACCAGGGAGGCTGATTCTTCTCCCAGGTTTTCCAGGCTGGACACAAAAGTGTTCTTCTCTCGGTATATAGAATATATATGACCTTTGTTATTGTAGAGGGAAACTGCACCAATAGCAGGGATACCTGATATTACCGGAATGAGCCGGGCGGACAATGAATCCTCGTTCATCAGATCACCCGAATAGGCTTGATAATTCTCTGTGATTTTGTTAAATTCTTCTCGTACGGGGTTGAAATAGGATGCAAGTTCTTTTTCGAGATTGACTGAAAGGGATATGATAAGGTTCTCTGAAAACGCATCTTTTGATTTTAGCGTTGAGTATACCAGAATTCCTATTCCTGTGAGGACAACTGCGAAAAGGAAATATAAATAGCTCTTTTTCATTACATAATTACTTGCAGGTATAAAAATAGTATTATAATCACAAATTAGTATTTTAGTTGAATCAAAATGAGCATGAAAATACTTACCCCGGTTATTTCAATGCTGGTCCTTACTGTTTCGGTCTTTGCACAGGAACACACAGACAGTATTGCTACTGATACAACTCAACTGATTCAGGAAGTTCATCCCCAGGACATGGCGGCGTCAAAGCTTGAAATGAACTGGAGAGGGTATGTTAAGTTTAATACCTTTTATAATTATAATGGTATGAGGAGTACGGAGGGGTTTTTGCCCTATGAAATCCCTGTTGACCCCATACTTAATAAAAACCTGAATGGTCTGTATGCTGGTGCCCGGCAGTCCAGATTGGGGATGGAAACCAAGGTAGATACCAAGATCGGCCGAATCCGGACCTATCTCGAAATGGATTTCGCCTCACCTGAAACTCCCTATGCTTTGCGTCTAAGGCATGCATATGGACAGATTGGATTTTTTACACTTGGACATACATGGTCTACCTTCACTGATGTAAGTTCAATTCCCAGGACGGTGGACCTGGAAGGTCCGCCCTCAGGTGTGTCGGTGCGTCATGGACTGATAAGGTATGAAAAACGGTTTGCCGATCAGCTGGATCTGGGTATCTCACTGGAAAATCCGCTTAAAGACTTTTATAATCCATTGGATTCTTTGGATGTAGATTTTCAACAGAGCTTTGATATTGTTGGAAAATTCCGATTAAATTTTGAAAATAAAACTCATTTCCAGTTTTCCCTGTTATTCAGACGCTTGTTTTTCACTTCACCTGAGGGGGCCAGGGAGATAAACGGAATTGGTTTTCAATTTAGTGGTAGATTTTACTTCACAGAAGATGATCAGGTGACCACCCAGCTCATTGTGGGGAAAGGGATATCAAGATATATCACTACCCTGACTGAAAGGGGACTGGATGCCTATCCCGACCCGTTTGGCAATATGAATGCTTTAGAAAGTTACGGGGGATTTGTGGCTTATGAGCGTTTTTGGAATGAGAAATGGTCCTCTGCCTTGCTCGGAGGATATATCAGCATGGTTAATTCAAGCTACCAGCCATTGGATGCTTATAAGTCCAGTTTATACGGTTCCGTTAATGCCTTCTGGCAACCCATTGAAATGCTCAGGCTTGGATCAGAATTAACATTTGGGAACCGGAAAAATAAGGATGGTGAAATTGGCAATGCTATCAGATTTCAATTAGCTGCTATATTTTATTTCTAGCTATTTCCCGCTTTCACGAATAAATTTCAGGGCAAATTTAATCAGGCTGTCTTCATTTCGCCTTGAATCTTTTTTCGATTGATATACCAGAAAATCGGGGGGGATGCCTTTATCGATGTTCAAGCCGTCGGGCCGGTAAGTTTGATTTGAAGAATACCGGTATCCCCAACCATTGGGCAATTCACTGTAATGGGGTGTACCACCACCACCACCCGTTGTATCACCAATTAATGTCACCTGGGGGAGTATGGACATCCAGCAAACAAAAAAACTTGTTGCACTAAAGCAACTCCTGTTGCAGAGGATAACTGTTGGTTTATTAATACCAAGGCTTTTTTTTGGAATTATATAATTGTTCATTGGACTCAATTCATTATGCCCGGGTCCGGTCTTGAAATAGTTAATTTCCACAAGCTTTTTTGAATCAAAAAAATGATTCGCTACAATCACGCCATTCTTGGAATTACCACCTTTGTTATTTCTAACATCAATTATATACCCTTTAACATCAGAGAGCTCAGCCAATATCTCTCTGAATCCCTCATCTGTTATCTCGGTTGAGAAGCTTTCTATATACAAATATCCTATTGAATCCAAGACCTTATACTTGATTCCATCCCTTAATCCATAAAAATATTTCAAGTATCCTTGTTTCAGAATACTTTCAGAAAAATTGGAGGGATGATCTGCTGTATAGTCATATTGGAATTTACCATATGGACTCCATATATCCGTATGTGCATCTTTTAGAGTAAGAATCATTTCTCCCAGGATTTTGAATAATGTACTATCAGGTAAATCCTCATGAATTGTGGGTTGATAGACATTATAAACACTGTCCCAATCAATATTCTTATACGTAAAAAACGGATAATTCCTATCCAGATTTTCCCAGAGGACCTGAAAATTATTCATGGCTGTATTTTCCTGATCAGTATCCATCATTAGTTTCTCACAGGAGGATCCTGACAAAAGTATAATGAAAATATATAATACCCTGACTCGTATGATCATATCTTAAATCTAAAGTATATTCCCAGGTAAATAATTCGATTAACTGATTGGTACTTATTGTTGATCGTGTAATTCTGGAAATCTGTTTGATAACCCAGTCGAATATTAAATTTTGGGGCAATCCGGGTGGAGATGTACAAATTGCTGTAGATCCGTTGGTATTCATGGAGACTTGTTATGCTCCCGCCTGTTATAAATGACCATGATGTATTCTCTCCTTTTGTTATAGCCCCATCTGGAAGGATGGAACCCTGGGAAGGCCGGATTATATAATTAAGGAGGGGAAAAGAAACCTCACAGGCTATAAGAAGATCCTGTGAAGATGACAGGGGTGTTGCAGACAGGACAAATGAAGGACCGAGATTCAATCCCAGGCTGTAAGAATATGAATTATTAAACCAGACATTATGGGATATGCCTCCATAACTCGCGAGTAAATGTGCACCCAAATAAACGTTGAAAACTTCCGTATTTGTAAACAGCCTCCATGCCCTGATCCAGTCAATATTTCCGCGATATAGATTTGCGGAAGATTCATTGGCCGGCTCGGGTTCAATAAGTTTATTCTGAAAAATAAATTCTACATGATTATAATACCGCTCTTTGTATTCATCCAGTCCAACTTTAAACAAATACCCCCCCCCTTTGTACTGCTATGGCGAAATGTACTCATCAAGAATTTTACTGTGGTTCAGACCGGTTCCGACACTGACCAACATGGAATCTGACT
>JAUUZM010000190.1 GCA_030589965.1 Bacteroides sp. | reverse complement strand
GAATGGGAACCCGGTCAGCCTTGCCAGGAAGTTTTCCAAAAGTTTTTAGTACGCGTTCTCTTGAATTCATTTATTCATATTTTTGGAATTACATCTATCAAATATAAGGAGCATCCTGTGATCAATCAATACACAATTCGGGCAAAAATTTGAAGAATTTGATCGTAATAGATACGTAATGACCCAGATACCTGGAAGCCATAAAAAGTGTTTTTGTTGATGGATAATAGAATGGTTTGTTCCTATCTTTAGATATTAATAAGAACTCAATGAAATGATGCGAATGAAAAAGCAGCTGATTGTAACATTAATGAGTGTTCTTTTCGTCTCATGCATGGGTGAGGCGCAACACCCTCCCAATATTGTCATGATCATGGCGGATGACCTTGGAGGAAGGGACCTGCCCGCCTATGGCAATCCTTTTAATGAAGCTCCTAATATTGATAAACTTGCATCCCAGGGAATTCAGTTCAGCAACGCCTACGCAGCACCGGTATGTTCTCCCACAAGAGCCAGTATCCAATCGGGACAGTACCCTGCAAGGGTGGGGATCTTCGATTTTATTCCGGGTCACTGGCGGCCTTACGAGGAGGTAACTGTTCCGGTTCACGATGTGCAGTTCCTTCCGGATGATATCATAACCATTGGTGATGCCATGCAGGCTGCAGGTTATAAAACAGGCTACTTTGGAAAATGGCATCTGGGTAATAAGGCAGAACATTTGCCGAATGCTCGTGGCTACGATAAAGCACATATGTATGCGGGCGGAGGTTTTTATGAACCTAAGTTTGTACCCGAATACAAATCAACTGATGAAAAGCGGCTGAGTGAGATCCTTACCAACATGGGGATCGAATTTATAAAAGAAAACAAGAAAGAACCTTTCTTTTTGTTCATATCCCATTACGATGTACACGTTCAACTGGATGCCGACAGGGATTTAATTGACAAATACCTTGAAAAAGAGAAGGATCCGGATTATGCCTGCAATGCCGTATATGCAGCAATGATTGAGCATGTGGACAATAGTGTTGGCGCCATCATGAATACCATTGAAAAAATGGGTTTGGCAGACAATACAATATTTATCTTCTTTTCGGATAACGGGGGGGTTGACAACCGATTTGATAATATACCGCTGCTGGGAGGCGAGAGTACAGATGTTTACCCGGATGGCCATCCATTGCAATATATCGCCACGACCAATGCCCCCCTGCGGGCAGGAAAAGGCACCCTATACGAAGGGGGTATCCGTGTTCCTTTGATTGTAAGGTGGCCGGGGAAAGTTAAGCCGGCATCAGCCTCTGAGGCAATCGTGGCCAGCGTTGATTTTTATCCTACATTCCTTGAATTTGCAAAAGGAAAGAAACCGGGAAACCAGGTTCTTGACGGGATCTCAATGTTTCCGGCCCTGACCCGGAACAAATTTAACCCCGAGCGTGAGGTATTCAATCATTATCCTGTATATCATCACGAGCAACCCATGTCTGCAGTGCGGAAAGGGGATTGGAAGATCGTGGAAAACCTTGTCTCGGGAGAGTTTGACCTGTACAACTTAAACTACGATGTGAATGAAATGACCGACCTGAAATACAGCTACCCTCAGAAATTAGAGGAAATGAAAAAAGTTTTGAAAAAATGGCAGGAAGATACCCGGGCAGCCATGCCAGTACCTAATCCGGAATTTGACCCAAAAAGAAGGTATGAGTGGGGGATACACCCTGACAGGAAATAATATTAGACACTCACAAAATGAAAACAATGAAACAAATTTTGTACTTGTCAAATCTAATCCTGATTTCGATACTGCTTGTTCGATGTTCTCCTTCTGATCAGAATCATCAAACCCTTTTTGATGAAGTTCAATCGGGTTTTACATCACCCACCGGCATTAATACGTTATGGTGTTACTGGTACTGGATTGGCGACGATATATCGAAAGATGGAATTACAAAGGATCTGGAGGCAATGAAGGAGGCCGGTATCGGTGCTGCTTTTATCGGGAATATCAATCCTGATCAAAAGGATGGAAATGTGCCTATGCTAAGTGAAGATTGGTGGAGCCACATGGTTCACGCAGTAAATGAAGGTAAGCGTATTGGAGTGGATATCGGGTCTTTTAACTGTCCGGGCTGGAGTATGTCGGGAGGTCCATGGATTACTGCCGAAAAGACCATGCGTCACCTTGTTTATTCTGAAACAAGGGTATCAGGAGGAAAAAGGGTGGAGATCAACTTGGATCAGCCAAAATCCGAATTTCAGGATGTATATGTGCTGGCATTCCCAAAGATCAAGCAGGAGGAACTTTTTCTGAATAACTCAAATTCAAGCATAAAGATCACTCCACAGCTTAAAAATGCTGCCGATTTACTTGACGGAAGCACTAAAACCGGAGTTACATTTAAAGAGAAGGAATACAGCATCCATATCCGTTCAAAGAATCCTATAACAGCCAGAAGTATTAAGCTAATTCTTTCAGGATATAAGATTATTGCAGATTGTGAATTGAAGGCATTGCTTAGCGGAGAGTACAGATCCATCCGGGAATTCAAATTAGACCGTCGTGACTTTAGAGGGCAGGTCGGCCCGATACCGCTTGGTCCCCTGGCAGTTTCAATTCCTGCAACCAACTCGAATGAATTTATGCTGATATTAAAGAATATCCAAGCAATAGCTGCTCATGGCGCTCCTCTGGAAACACCCACAGGTCTTTCCGGGATCATACTATCAGAAACAGCGGTAGTCGAAAACTATCTCGGCAAGACCCTGGGCAGAATGCATCCGACTCCGCAGCCAAACTGGAATTCCTATTCCTGGAAAACACTGCCAGAATTGACAGACAGACAAATAGCATTGGCCAAAGATGCAGTGCTTGACATTTCCGGTAACATGGATGAAACCGGCAAACTCACCTGGGATGCTCCTGAAGGAGAATGGACTGTGATGCGTATCGGGATGACTCCAACGGGAGTAAAAAATCATCCTGCCGCTCCGCAGGGACGTGGATATGAAGTGGATAAGGCCAACCGGGAACTGGTTCGTTATCATTTTGAGCAGTTCATTGGCGAATTCCTGAAACGTATTCCTGAAGAAAACAAAAGTGCTTTCAAATATGTAATAGCAGACAGCTATGAAATGGGCTCTCAAAACTGGACGGACGGGTTCGAACAAAGCTTCGGGGAACGCTACGGTTACAATCCCAAGAAATACCTTCCTGTATTTTCAGGCAGGATTGTGGGAAGCGTGGCTGAGTCGGATCGCTTTTTATGGGACCTTCGTCGTGCAGTAGCAGATGATGTGGCTTATAAATATGTTGGAGGCTTACGCGAAATTGCCAATGAGAATGGTCTTAAACTATGGCTGGAAAATTACGGACACTGGGGCTACCCATCCGAGTTTTTGATGTACGGCGGGCAAACTGATTTGGTAGGTGGTGAATACTGGAACGAAGGTACCCTGGGCGATATTGAATGTAAGGCCGCTTCATCAGCGGCACATATCTATGGCAAAAAAACTATCTCTGCTGAATGTTTTACGGCCAGTTCCCGAACCTATGTGCGTCACCCGGCTATGCTGAAAAGGCGTGGAGACTGGAGTCTTACAGAGGGTATTAATCATCATGTGCTTCACGTATATATCCATCAGCCTGACGATAACAGGGTACCTGGGGTGAATGCCTGGTTCAGCACTGAATTTAACCGGCATAATACCTGGTTTAAGCAGGGAAAAACCTATTTCGATTATTTAAGAAGAGCACAGCACCTGTTGCAACAGGGCATTTATGTGGCCGATGTTTGTTATTTTATTGGGGAAGATGCACCCATAATGACCGGTGCTGCCATCCCTGAATTGCCCGGAGGCTATTCATTTGATTATATTAACGCAGAGGTAATCATCAACAGCCTGTCGGTGGAAGACGGCAAATTTGTTTTGCCCGACGGAATGAGCTATCGGATGATGGTATTGCCACAACTGGAAACCATGCGCCCCGAATTGATGGCTAAACTGGAACAGCTGATTGCAGAGGGAGGAATTATTTACGGACAGGCACCAAACTCGTCACCCAGCCTGCAAAACTATCCCCAATGCGATGAACAGCTTAAGTCCCTTGCCGCAAAGCTTTGGGCGGGAGATGAAAAGGTGAAATCCTATGGAAAAGGTGCAGTGGTAGATGGAATGTCTTTGCAGGAAACACTGGATTATTTCAATATCCGGAAAGATGTACATGTAAGTGATGAGGTTTTATGGACGCATCGTTCCCTGGACGGAATGGAGATCTATTTTCTTACCAATCAAAGCGGTGAAGAGATTAATGTAAATCCTTCATTCAGGGTAGATGGACTGAAACCTCAGCTCTGGGATGCCATTACAGGGGAAATTTGTATGCTGAACGACTACAGGGTTGAAAATGGAAGAACCATACTTCCCATGAAAATGGATGCGGACCGAAGCTGGTTTGTTGTATTCACCAATCAAACCAATGAGCTGGTAGGGAAAGGATACCCCTCAAATTCTCCTGAATACAAAATTGTTCAGTCCATCGATACCCCATGGACAATTGATTTTGATAATACTAAAACAGCGCCCGGGGAAATCACAAGTACAGAATTAACAGACTGGACAAAAAGTGAGGATGAAAGGCTGAAATATTATTCAGGAACAGCCAATTATGCAACTGTATTCAAATATAATATGACTAATACAAAAGACCTCTTTATCGATTTAGGCCGTGTGGGTGTTATGGCAACCCTCACCCTGAATGGTATTGAAGTCGGTACGACATGGATGGATCCTCACCGCCTGAATGTTTCAGATGCCATAAAAGAGGGTGAAAACAAACTTGAGGTCAGTGTAGTAAACGTATGGAGAAACCGGATTACCGGAGATAAAAAACTGAATGAGGAAGAGCGAACAACCTGGTTGTTGGTGGACCATGTTACACCGGAAGAGGAACTGATCCCCTCGGGATTGATGGGTAAAGTCAGCTTACAAACTATCCGATGATAATTCGCCAAAGGAATATGCCCTGTAAGGAGGAGCAATTGAAGGAGAATTATTACCCTCAAAGACAATTAACATGATAACAAAAGCACACCGTTTTCGATTCCTTTACACAGCCTCACTGGCCCTTATATTTTTCACTTCCTGTGATACCGGGAAAAACCCTATTCCCTCAGAGGAATTATATTCCCTGTTCCTTGATCCCCCGAGGGAGGCCAGGCTCTGTGTCAGGTGGTGGTGGAACGGCGATTGCATTGAGGTTGATGAACTTGAGAGGGAACTGGATGTGATGAAGGCTGCAGGTATAGGCGGAGTAGAAATCAATCCCATTGCAATGCCGGTGGAAGGAGAACCATTCGATTATATCTGTTACGAATGGCTGAGCCCGGAATGGAACGAGCGGGTAAAGGCAAGCGTTGAAATGGCCCGGCAGCGGGATATGGTGGTGGACATGATCATGGGATCGGGTTGGCCATTCGGGGGAGAATTCCTGGAGGAGGACCAGTTTCTTCAGGGTGTGGGGATAAGAAAAATGGAGCTTGAAGGACCCCGTAGCATGAGCCTCAATGTAGAGGCGGAATGGCAGCTTCCCGGACGGAATTTCGGGAATTATGACAACCCGGATGCACCGGATCCCGAACTCTTCTTTTTACAGTTGATCCCCCACGGAGCCGGGGATGAGAACAGCCTTATCGATTTGAAAGAACAGGTGGATGAGAACGGAAATGTGGAGTTCTTCATTCCGGCAGGTAAGCACGATCTCTATATGGGCACTTTCCAGAAAGCCTACCGATCGGTAATGCACGGGGCTCCCGGATCCAGGGGACCGGTGGTAAATCATTACGATGAGGAGGATGTCAGGGCCTTTATGGACAAACTTGCCGGGGTACTTGAGTCCGTGTTAGGAGGCGAGCTGGGTGATTTTATACGTGCCCTGTTTTGTGACAGTATTGAACTTTCCGGTGCCAATATCACGGATGACTTTTTTGAAGAATTCCTGAAAAGAAGAGGATATGATCTAAAACCTTTTCTACCCCTGGTCTACTATCATCCCTATAAGGGGTATACTGATACATTGCATTATTCACAGTCTTTTAATGAAGATATTAAAAGGATCAGGTATGACTTCAATGCCACCCTCGTGGAATTGTTCCAGGAGCGCTTCATTAAGACCTTCGATGACTGGGCAAATGAACATGGGATGCAGAGTCGTTTTCAGGCCTATGGAAGTCCCTGGCTAATGGGGATGCTGGACGGATACCGCATGGTTGACATCCCGGAAAGCAACAATTGGCTATTTTCTCCCGATGCAAGGAATCATGGCTACTGGATCTGGAACAAGTATGCCTCTTCTGCAGCCCATCTTTCCGGAGTGAATATTGTGAGCAGTGAGGCAATGACAAACACCCGGGGTGTATTCCGGACCACACTTAACATGATCAAGAAGAATGATGATTTCAATT
>JAUUZM010000231.1 GCA_030589965.1 Bacteroides sp. | reverse complement strand
GGAGACTTCAATGACACCCCGATTTCCTACACCTATCATAGAATTGGAGCTGGCCTCTCAGATGCGTTTGCAAAGAGCAGCTGGGGGATTGGCCGTACCTATATTGGCAAATTCCCATCCTTCAGAATTGATTATATCCTCTACAGTAAAGGACTGGAAGCCAGCCATTTCTCCCGCCACAAAGTCCGGCTTTCAGACCATTTCCCTATCACTGGCTACCTGAAAATTCATTGATCTGTAACAAAGATTGATTTCAATCTTTTTAAGAATAGCCCTTCCGGGGAAAGAATAGCTGAGTGTCCTATAACCCTCTTAGGGTGGGAAGGACAGTTTGGTCAAATCAGCAGAACCAATCGCCGGCTAGAACGGAAGTTTGGAGAGGTCGAGGTTTCCTCCGGAAAGGATGATCCCGACTCGTTTACCCTTTACATCGATTTTCTTTTCGAGGATTCCTGCCAGGGGAACTGCCCCTGATGGTTCAACAACGATCTTCATTCTTTCCCAGAGAAGCCGCATGGCTCCTACAATAGATTCTTCGGATACAGTCACGATTTCATCCACATTTTTCCGGATCACCCGGAAGGTCAGTTTTCCCAGGGAGGTCAGAAGGCCATCTGCCATGGTTTGAGGATTTACCGAGGGATGAAACTTCCCTGTCGTAAAAGAGCGGCAGGCATCATCTGCCCCTGCCGGTTCAACCGCAATCACCTTTGCCCCGGGAAGCAATCCCCTGGTACTGATGGAAGTCCCGCTTATCAATCCCCCTCCCCCAACGGGGGCCAGAACAATATCCAGTTTGCCTGTGTCCTCTATCAACTCCTTGGCGGCTGTTCCCTGTCCGCAGACAATATCAGGATGGTCATAAGATGGAACAAAAGTACATCCGGTTTTTGCCATAATCTTTGCCATGCCTGTTTCCCGAGCCTCCAGTGTGGGCTCACAAAAGGTGATGATCCCCCCGTATGATTCGACGGCGACCTTTTTAATTTCCGAGGCATTATCGGGCATTACTATATGTGCCTGAACACCCTGCATCCTGGCGGCCAGGCTCAGAGCTGCAGCATGGTTTCCGGATGAATGAGTGCCCACACCTTTTTGCCTTTCCTCTTCGGAAAGTGAAAGAATTGCATTGCAAGCTCCCCTGAATTTAAAGGCCCCTACCTTCTGAAGGTTTTCACATTTAAAATATAGGGATGTATCAAATATCTCATTGATACTCACAGATGTCAAAACGGGTGTGCGATGCACAAATCCTGAAATCCTCTCATGGGCTTCAACAATATCCTGGTAAACAGGAATAGGTTCTGAAATTGATTCTGGCATTGGTTCTGGCATTGGTTATTGTTTAAGTTTATTCCTCCTCCAGGGCTTCAAAAATTTCCTGCTTTACAATGACTGCGTCACGGATTTGGTAGCGGTCAGAATCTTCAAGGAATTTCTTACTAAATCTACAAAAATCCATAAAACGGTAAAGTTCAAATCCGGAATATCCTGTGACGCCCGAGACTAACAAGGGACTGTACTTATATGAAATTGCCTGTTCAAATTCCTCCTGCTCAATGATATGTTTCAGTTTTCGTTTAGATTTCCCTTCCTTACTCAACCAGTTGTATAATGCCGTTATAGGGCTAATCGAAGCTTTTGGCATAATATCCAGGGTATCCATGCCCAATTCAATATCCCTCAGAACCAATTCGTTGATCTCAAACCTGGAGGCAGGGAGCTCCAGGTTTGCTACCTTTGATTTAAAAGTCAGGTAGTTGCCAAGGGGATTAATCATAACCCCATCAATGGCATACCTGATACTTCGTATTGAAACATCAGGCAGTATTATTATTCTGGAAAGGCTGTCCGTCATAACAAGTTCTGTAGGTGCATACCCGATTGCTGTGAGCTGAAGTGTATCCATAAACCTCACCCTCAGGAAAAAATACCCCAGGGTATCAGAGATGGTGGCAGTGCCTCTTCCCAGGTTAATGACATGAGTAAAGGCGACTGCCTGGCGGGTCAGGGAATCCACGACTCTACCCTTAAAGTAATAAAGTGAATCGGGATTGGAATTTCCGGGCTCCTGTGCAAAGGACATACGATTCCCCGGAAGGGAAAAAATCAAAATTCCCGCAATCAAAATCAGATGAGCGAGACGAACAGGTTTCAAGAATGACATGCTCCTGGTAATCTGGAATTACAAAATACGAAATCCCGGGCGCAATCAGTAAGGAAAGAGAAGAATTATCTTTTCCCGGGTAACAGGTTTTATAGCAGTTTTTATTTAATCCAATTGGGTTAATTTTGGGGAGACGCCGGCAATCCCGGAACTGACTAAAACCATTAACAATGAAAAAGAAAGACCCGGCCAGCAGGATCCAGGACCTGAGACAATTTGGAGAATTCGGAGGTGTAAATCCCTCAATTACAGACTCTTCAACCTATACATTCCTGGAAGCCGATACCATGGTAGACAGCTTCCATGGGGAAGCACAGGGTTGTTTCCTATACTCCCGGCACTGGAATCCCAGCAATAAGTACCTGGCGGATGCATTGGCTGCGATGGAAGAGACTGAGGAAGGCTGGATCACTGCATCCGGCATGGCGGCTATAACCTGTGCCATCCTTGAGCTGTGTAAATGCGGGGACCATATTGTGACAAGTGTTACCACCTATGGGGGAACCTTTGCATTCCTTAAAAATTACCTTCCGAAATTTAATATCGATGTGAGTTTCGTCAACATTGTCGACCTGGATAGTGTGGAAAAAGCTGTCCGCCCGAATACCCGTCTGATCTATACGGAAACCCTTACAAACCCGCTTCTGCAGGTATCTGATGTTTCTGCCCTTTCGGGAATTTGTAAAAAGCATGGAATTAAATTTATTATTGACAACACGTTTACTCCGCTGATTGTATCTCCGGCCGCCCTGGGTGCAGATATAGTGGTTTACAGCATGACCAAATTCATTAATGGGAAAAATGATTGTGTGGCCGGGGCAATCTGCAGTTCGGCTGATTTTATCAATTCACTTTCCGATGTAAATTCAGGCACTGCCATGCTGTTGGGTCCGGTGCTTGACCCCCTGCGCTCGTCAAGCATCCTTAAAAACCTGAATACCCTGCATATCAGGATGAAACAGCATAGCCGGAACGCTATGTATATTGCTGAAAGGATGTTTGAAGCTGGACTTAAAATTACCTATCCCGGACTCGAATCCCATCCCCAGCATGAACTGATGAAAGAGATCATGAACCCGGAATTTGGATTTGGCGGAATGCTCGCCGTGGATCTGGGTGACCATGAAACCTCGTATCGGGTGATGCAGGCTATGCAGGATCAGGATATAGGATACCTGGCCGTCAGCCTTGGGTATTTTAAAACCCTGTTTTCCAATTCCGGTCATAGTACCTCCTCGGAGGTTCCGGAAGATATCCAGCGGGAGATTGGTTTGTCGGACGGACTCACACGGTTTTCGATTGGACTGGATAATGATATCGAACGAACCTGGGCGAAAATGCTTGGCTGCCTGAAAGAAACCAGGGTGGTCTGAGTAGGTGAAGGATTTGAGATGTCGGGAGGAATTGATCGGGTTGGCTGGAATTGATCTGTCAGGGAGGAATTGAGCCGGGGGAATTTTGACCTCTTTATGCGTTATTTAGAATAATTTTAAATAAATTTGTTCCTTACAATCATATTTTAAATTCAGGATTATGGCATTTACACTTCAAATAGGACAAAAAGCCCCGGATTTTGAACTTCCGGCAACCGATGGAAACAACTATAAACTATCCGATTTCCAGGATCCTTACCTGGTTATTTTCTTCACCTGCAACCACTGTCCATACGTTATTGGCTCGGATGAAGTAACCCGCAAGACGGCTGAAAATTTCGCCGATAAAGGAGTTAAGTTTATTGGTATCAGTTCCAATTCAGTTCACAGCCATCCTGCCGACAGTTTTGAGAATATGAAAAAGAGGATGGCGCAATACAATTTCCCCTGGTTGTACCTGTTCGATGAAAGCCAGGAGATTGCCCTTGCCTACGGAGGCCTGAGAACCCCACATTTCTATGTATTCAACGAGCAGCGTGAACTGGTTTACACTGGCCGGGCAACTGATAGTCCCCGGGATGCTGTTGGCGTCTCTGTTAACGATCTTGACAGGGTACTCGAAGAGGTAATTTCAGGTAAAGAGGTTAGCGTTCCTATTACCAATCCCATTGGCTGCACCATAAAATGGTCAGGCAAAGACTCCCACTGGTTGCCGGCTGATGCTGTAGATCTGGTTTAGTCCGGATCTGGACCTCCGAGTCACCTGAATCTGCTGAATAGGTCTTGAATTATGACGTTTTTGGGTGTCCCATTTCGCGAAAGTAGAAAGTCACAGCCTTGTGAGTTTTTGAAATCATGTGACTTTTCTTGCCTGCAGACACCTACATCAGCAAGATCTAATTGCCTTATTTATAGCGACATAAGAAATCAGTTAAAAAAAGGCAGATATTTTATAACTCACAACATTGAGTAAAAGTTACGGGTGTGTGACTTCCTGAAATCCTAAAAATGGCTGTACCCTTTTATTCTCTTGAGCAATTAGATGCAATGTACAATATTGAGCAAGACTGGCATTTTGAAAAGCTCAGGTTGAAACTTAATGCGCAAAGGCATTTAATTCTCTCTGCAGATCTACTGAGTCACCTGGAATTTTTCGAACCAGGTTTTACCGGCCGTTTCCATCCGGATGAAATAGATTCCCGGGGAGAAATCTGAAACCTGTATTGTTCTTTCATGTTCTCCGGCAGGGAGTTTATGATCAACAATTCGACTTACTTCCTGTCCAAGGGGGTTATAGATCCTGAGACTTACCTGCTCGTGGCCGCTTAAATTAAACCTGATGTTTACCTGCTCATTGGAAGGATTGGGATAGATTGCTGCCAGTCCATTGCTTAAACCTTGCCCTGCAGGATCCACATCCATGGTAAGGAAAAGTTCTTCCAATACTGCAATGGCATTATCCAGGTCCTTTTCTGCGGCAACAGATTTATTCTTATGCCTTATGATTCCTTCGCTATCAACAATAATTATCCTATCATAGCTGGTTGAGTACAGCTGTTCGAAACTGCTTGCCTGGAGAAGCAGGGGATAGGTTATTCCGGTAGTCATTCTGAAGGCACCTACCGTAGCTACAGTAGAATTGCTCCAGGTGTCAAGTCCAATTGCCTGAAAATCGGGTTTCTGTTTATAGACCTGGTTTACCCTGGTCTCCGTGTCATTACCGATGGCCAGGCAATAGGGACATCCATGACCGAATACATACAAGAAAAGAACCTTACCCTTATAGTCGGACAGGCTGTGAGTGGTCCCTTCCAGGTCTGTATAACTGAATTCCGGTGCTGTTTCACCAATTTCCTGGGCTTTGACTGAGTTGTATGAAAACAATACCAGGAGTAATGTTCCGATAATAAAAAGTTTCTTTTTCATAATTATATCCTCCAATATTTAAAATTTACTTGTTAAGCGCATTTCCACCCCGGTAAAATCAGGCACCTCGTAACATATTCCTGAAGTGCAAGCGGGTCCTCCTCTCCGCTGTCCGGCAAAAAGAGTAATGGTATGTCGCCTGTTTATCTTGTATTTTGTGTCCACTCCCACCCAATG
>JAUUZM010000144.1 GCA_030589965.1 Bacteroides sp. | reverse complement strand
TTCTCCCTGGCTTATTTCGGATTTTACCGGGAGGGTTGTATCTGTGCAGTTGGATCAGTGCAAAATGTGGCTCTGACCCTTGCGGATCCTAATTATGCCATTTCCATAACCGCACTTGCTTTTTTCCTCTTACCCCTGATTTTCACCCTTCTTTTCGGGCGTACATTCTGCGCTGCCGCCTGTCCCCTGGGCGTAATCCAGGATCTGGTAATAATAAAACCCATATCTATTTCATACCGCACCCGAAAAATACTCGGACTCATACCCTATCTCTATTTGTCCCTCGCCATACTATACGCTGTTACAGGAACGGACTTCATAATTTGCCGATATGATCCATTTGTCGGAATATTCCGCATGGACGCTCCATTTCACATGATAGTCCTGGGAATATCATTTTTGCTGATGGGGATGTTCGTGGGAAGGCCCTACTGCCGTTTCCTCTGTCCGTATGGTGTTTTACTTGGCTGGGTGTCAAGGTTTTCCTGGAAACACCTGAGCATCACTCCCTCCAATTGCATACAATGCAGGCTTTGTACAAACTCATGTCCTTTTGATGCGATTGAGCATCCAACGAAAGTGCAAATCCCCGGTGATAATTCGGGTAACAGGATCCGGTTTATAGCCTATACGATTTTGATTCCCATATGGATATTGATTGGGGGATTTGCCGGCTCTAAGGCTCATGTCTATTTGTCCAGAGTAAACGATAATGTCGCTCTGGCTGAATTAATCATTTCACACCCGGAATTGAAGGATGATCCGGATAATATTGATATCCAGACATTCCTTGCTTCCGGAAAGTCTTTTGAAACCCTGGTGGAGGAAGCTGAAATAATACAGAATAAATTCAGGATTGGCGGATGGTTTGCAGGAGGATTTCTTGGACTTGCCCTGGGATTAACCTTATTAAGCCAGGTGGTTTTCCGCAAAAGAAGAGATTTTGAACCCCATAAAGGGGATTGTTTCAGTTGTGGGAGGTGCATGGATTTTTGTCCCGTTGAACCTGATAAAAAATCATTCAAAAAAAATGGAAGATAAATCCCGCATTCAACTCTTACACAGCACTGCCCTTATCTCAGGTGTGTTCTGCCTTGTCGTGAGCCTGCTGCTCCTGCTGAATTATCTGCAGTTCAGCAGCAAAGAACCCCTTGAAAGCAAAGCCATGGAAGTCCTTCTTGAAAGACTGAAGGAAGATCCCGGGAGTGAACAGCTGAAGGAGGATATTCGTGATCTGGATATGCTCGCCCGCAAAGCCTATTTCAACAGCCAGTGGCAGATACGTACAGGAAGTTACCTGCTATTGTTTGGAGCCATAGTTTTTGCTGTATCCCTGAGATATTATCATTCCCTGCGTGCAAAAATTCCGGAACCCGAAGAGGAAGGAAAAGATCTATTCCGTGGCGGCATGATGACCCAGAAATGGATACTTGCCTCCGGGGCGGTCCTTTTGATCGCCGCTCTTGCCACCTCATTTATTACCGTCAACCAATTAGATAATTATGGTGTTCTGGCTGATGCTGACCGGGAACAGGAAGATGCAGAAAGCAATGGACAAATAGAAGTAATTGATCTCACAGAAGATACCCCGGCAGAAGATACACCGGACCCCGACTCCTCTTCTGACCCTGCTACAGGAACCAATCCCGGCTCCTCCTCCGAATCTGCGGGAGAGGTCAACAGAACAGCCCCGCAGGCCCCAAGCACTGCTGCAGTCCCCGGGCTTGAACCCCTCAGCCGCGATGAAATCAATTCCCAGTATAACTCTTTCCGGGGTCCCTGGGGAAATGGGGTATCCGGACATACGGGTATTCCGGTGGACTGGGATGGGGGATCCGGAAAATCAGTGATCTGGAAAAAGGAAATACCCAAACCCGGGTTTAATTCACCCATACTGTGGAAGGATAAGCTGTTTCTTTCAGGAGCAGACGAGTCAGGCCAGTACATTTATTGTTATGACAGAAATTCTGGTCAAATCCTCTGGGAAGGGGAAACCGGCGACATCCCTGGCTCTCCGGCAAAGAAACCTGATGTGACTGAAGACACCGGACTGGCGGCATCCGGACTCACCACCGATGGCAGCCGGGTATATGCTATTTTTGCCACAGGTGATGTGGTTTGTTTTAGCAGCTCGGGAAAGAAGCTCTGGGCAAAGAACATAGGGATTCCGGATAACCATTACGGTCACTCATCCTCTCTCCTGGTATGGGACGGGAAACTATTTATACAATTTGATTCCAACAGGGGGGGCAGGGTACTTGCTCTGAATGTATTGAATGGTGAATTGGTATGGAATACGAAAAGATCAAACGGAATCTCCTGGGCATCTCCAATACTCGTAGAACATAAAGGCGCTTTCCAGCTCATTCTTTCTGCCGATCCGATTGTGGCAGGCTATGACATAAATACGGGTAAAGAATTATGGTCCAACCAATGCATGATGGGAGAAGTTGGTCCATCCCCTGCTTTCGAATCCGGAATCGTATATGCTGCAAATGAATATGCCATGCTGGTGGCCATTGATCTGGATAATCCATCTGAGATCCTCTGGGAAAATGATGAATACCTTCCCGAGGTTTCCAGTCCGGTTGTCTCAGAAGGCCTTCTCTATATTGCCACTTCCTATGGTGTTTTTGCCTGTTATGACGCCAAAACCGGCGCAAAATTCTGGGAAAAGGAATATGGTAATGGATTTTATTCATCCCCTGTAATTGCGGATGGTAAAGTGTATGCGCTGGATATTGGGGGTGTCATGCATATATTTAATTTATCAAAAGAGTATTCCCTTGCGGGGGAATCCTCCCTGGGAGAAAAAGCCTATTCAACACCGGCTTTTGCCAAGGGAAGAATCTATATAAGGGGCGAAGAATACCTGTATTGTATCGGGAATTAATGCATTGAATGGATGGATATCACACGAGGGGAAATAGCAGAAATTGTTGAGGGAAAAGGAACCGCCATTCCAATTCTTCAGTCCATTCAGGAGAAGTATAAATACCTTCCTGAGGAGGCGCTGCGGACAGCCTCTGATATTTCCGGGATCTCACTCTCCGGACTGATAGGTGTTGCCAGTTTCTATTCTCAGTTTCGCTTTTCTCCGGTTGGTGAACATATCATAAAGGTATGTATAGGAACAGCCTGTCATGTAAAAGGAGCCGAACGTGTTTACGATTCTATTCGCAGGCTTTTCAAACTCTCCGGCCAGCAACAAACGGATGCAGCAGGGAAATTTACCGTTGAAAAGATTGCCTGCCTGGGATGCTGTACCCTGGCTCCGGTCGTACAGATCGACGAGGTTACCTACGGTCATGTTGATCCGGCAAAGGTTAAGGAGGTCATTGAAGATTTTGATCTTCACAAGAATAAGAAAACAGTCCGTACCGCCGTAAAGGGCAAAATCCGGGAAGCAGAGGGGGAGATACGAATTGGACTTGGTTCCTGTTGTGTTGCCAGTGGCTCCGAGGATGTTCAAAAAGCCCTTAGACAAAGCATTGATGAAAACGATCTGAATGTACGCCTGAAACACGTTGGATGTGTTGGCATGTGCCACCAGGTTCCCCTGGTAGAAATAGTGAAGGATGATAAGGATCCCATCATTTACTCAAAAGTGGAAGCTGGCAGTGTAAAAGGCATTATCGAAAAACATTTCAATCCGCCCACCCTGGGTAAACGAATCCGCCAGGGATTTCTCAATGCCATTGATACGGTTCAGTCCGACAAGGACTGGGAAGGTATTCACAGATATTCATTAAACGTCAGGGATGAACATGTCACTTCATTTTTGGGTCGTCAGGTTCCTATAGCCACGGCGGACCGGGGTGTGCTTCAGCCGCTGGACATAGAAGAGTATAAATCCCGCGGTGGTTTCGAGGCACTCGATAAAGCTCTGAAGAATATGACAGCCCCGCAAATTATAGAAGAAGTCAGAAAAAGCGGGATTCGCGGAAGAGGAGGAGCCGGATTTCCTACGGCTGTCAAATGGGAGACCGTAGCCTCCATGGAAGAGAAGAAAAGATACCTTATTTGCAATGGAGATGAGGGGGATCCCGGAGCCTTCATGGACCGGATGCTGCTTGAATCATATCCTTATCGCATCATTGAAGGCATGATAATAGGAGCGTATGCTGTGGGGGCGAACGAGGGACTTTTCTATATTCGTGCTGAATATCCCCTGGCCGTCCAGCGAGTCAGGGAGGCCCTGAAAATTTGCTATGAGGAGGGTTATCTCGGAGAAAACATATTAGGAACGGGTTTCAGTCTTGACCTTCACATTAATGAAGGCGCAGGCGCATTTGTTTGCGGAGAGGAAACGGCCCTTATAAATTCAGTCGAGGGCAGAAGAGGGTTTCCCCGGATAAGACCTCCCTTCCCTGCTGAAAAGGGATTACATGAAAAACCAACCCTGGTAAATAATGTTGAGACATTTGCTCAGATCTCCCATATTTTTAGAAAAGGGGCAGAATCTATAAGCAAAATTGGAAGAGGCGACAGCAGGGGCAGCAAAGTTTTTGCCCTGGCCGGAAAGGTAAAAAGAGGTGGACTTATCGAAGTTCCAATGGGGATAACTGTCCGGGATATTGTATTTAATATTGGAGGGGGCGTAGCCGGAGATAAGCAATTCAAAGCAGTTCAGATTGGAGGCCCTTCCGGGGGATGTATACCAGCCAGTTTGATAGATACCCCGGTAGATTACAAGTCTTTGCTGGAGGTAGGTGCCATGATGGGATCCGGAGGAATGGTTGTTCTGGACGAGACGGATTGCATGGTGGATATTGCAAAGTATTTTCTGGCCTTTACCCAGAATGAATCCTGTGGGAAATGTACTTTTTGCCGGGTGGGTACCAAACGGATGCTTGAAATCCTCGAACGACTTTGTAATGGGACAGCAAAGGACAATGACCTGGATGAACTTGAGAAACTGGCGGGGTGGACAAAAAAAGGTAGTCTGTGTGGACTGGGAAAAACTGCTCCCAATCCCGTATTATCCACCCTGAAATATTTCAGGGAGGAATATGAAGCCCATCTGAATGGTAGCTGTCCCACCGGAAAATGCAAAGACCTGATAAGTTATACCGTTAACGATAATTGTATTGGCTGTACCATCTGTGCTCAGAAATGCCCGGTTGATGCCATTGCCTTTACACCACATGAAAAACATAATATTGACCAGGAGGTCTGCATTAAATGTGACAATTGTTTCCAGGTTTGTCCCTCTGATGCCATAAGCGTAAAATAATATGTGCAGGATTAAGATAGATGGAATGGATGCGGAGGTTAAACAGGATACCTATGTTCTGGCAGCTGCAGGATCTCTTGGCATTGAGATTCCTACCATGTGCTACCTTAAGTCCCTCGACCCATTTGCCACATGTTTGTTATGTGTGGTGAAAGACAGGTCAACAGGCAGACTTTTTCCAAGCTGCTCTGTTCATGTGTCAGAAGGGATGGATATTATTACCGATGATGCGGAGGTCAGGGAAGCAAGAAAAACTGCGCTTGAATTACTCTTGTCCGACCATGTAGGAGATTGCGAGGCCCCATGCCAGATCTCCTGTCCCGCTCATATGGATATACCCCTGATGAACCGGTTACTGGCAGACGGTGAAATTAATGAGGCCCTGGAGGTAGTTAGAAGGGATATAGCCCTGCCTTCCATCTTAGGGAGGATTTGTCCCGCTCCATGCGAAGGAGCCTGTCGGAGAAAAACCATAGACCAGGCGGTTTCCATATGCCTGCTGAAACGTTATGCCGGTGATTTTGGGAAAGAGGAATCCCATACAGCCACAGCAAACCCGGTAGAGGAAACTACTACCACCACAAAATCAGAAGAAATTAAATCTTCGGGAAAAAAGGTCGCGCTGATTGGATCAGGTCCGGCCGGACTCTCAGCGTCCTATTATCTGCAATTAAGGGGAATAGCCTGTGAGATCTTTGATGCAGGAGATAAGCCTGGTGGGGCCTTACGTTACAAAGTACCAAAAGAAGATCTTCCGGAGGATGTGCTGCAGCGTGAAATAAATTCCATTCTTGATACCGGTGTTATTATTCACAGTGGCCAGCAGGTTGGCAAAAAGGAATTTGAAGATATCAGGAAAAAATTTGATGCCGTAATTATTGCCACGGGAGATTTTTCAGGTGCACAGGAGGATTGGGGAGTGGATTACACAGCAAAGGGATTTACATCTGCAAAAAAGACTTATGCGACAAATCTGCCCGGAGTATTCGTAGCTGGTAATGCGATCCGTTCACAAAAAATGGCTGTTAGGGCATCCGGACAGGGAAAAGAAGCCGCCTTTTCCGTCAGCCAGTATTTATCCGGCAGAACAATACAGGGTGAACCAAGAATGTTCAATTCAAGGTTTGGCAAACTCATGGAGGAGGAATTCCCCTACTACCTGCTTGAATCGGTTCCAGGAAACAGGTTGGAGCCATCTGGAGGAAATAAGTCAGGTTTCAGTAAAGAAGAACTTATTGCCGAAGCCACAAGATGCATGCATTGCGATTGTAGAAAAATAGATAATTGCAAGCTCAGGGATTTGTCTGATGAATACAAGGCAGAACAGCGGCATTACTGGAATCCCGATCGGAAACCAGTGAGTAAGTCACTTCAGCATGAATTGGTGGTATACGAACCTCGCAAATGCATAAAATGCAGTCTTTGTGTCAGGCTGGCTGAAAAGCATAATGAAAAAATCGGATTTACCTTTATTGGCAGAGGATTTGATGTAGAGATCGGGGCACCGTTTAATGAGGAGCTCAGAGGGGCTCTTACGGTATCAGCTATGGAGGCAGCAGAAGCTTGTCCGACCGGAGCCCTGTCGTTGAAAGAGATCAGGAAGTGATGAGAGAGGTAAGTAAGTAACGAGATATAAAGAATTGTTGAGAGAGGTAAGCGAGTAATGAGAGGGAAAACATTAATGATAGATAAACCTGTCTATATACTAAGGCTATCCGGATGGAAGATCCCTGCTAAAAGGATCCGACAATCTGCACTTGTATTTATTGTGCTGCTCCAGATGCTCATGCATTCTCAGATCATCTATTCCCAGGAGAATTGCTGGAACATATTCAGAGGTGATCAGGCTCTTAATGGGCTTACTAAGGTTGAGATTCCCAATCAAATCTCTCAAATATGGTCATTTCCCACCGAGGGAGAAATCAAATCATCTCCCGTAGTCTGTGGTGATAAGATTGTCATTACATCCACAGATGGAAATATTTATTGCCTGGATATGGAAGGATCACTTATCTGGAAATTTAGCACGGGAAATGCCATTGAAGCCGGGGCTCTGATTCTGGATGGGGTGGTATATATAGGAAATCTTGACGGGAGTTTTTTTGCCCTTGATATTGAAAGTGGAGAAAAACGCTGGGAATATAAAGCTGAAAATCAGATCAGTGGCTCAGCTAACTGGATTGAGATTAAGGGCAAGAAATATCTGTTTGTAGGAAGTTATGATTATTACCTTCATTGTATTGATGCAGCTACAGGGTTGGGAGTTTGGAAGTATGAATCGGATAATTTTATAAACGGTGCTGCAGCCTTGTATAAGGGAAATGCAATTTTCGGAGGTTGTGATGGCTTTTTACATATCGTAAACCTGGAAAAGGGTGAGCTTAATGCCAAAATTGAACTTGCAACCTATATTGCCGGGTCGGCTGCCATTTCAGGCAACATGGCATATATTGGTGATTATGATGGGATGTTCCGCTGTGTTGATCTGGCAAAAAAGGAAGTTGCCTGGGAATGGTCA
>JAUUZM010000264.1 GCA_030589965.1 Bacteroides sp. | reverse complement strand
GCACAGAAAAACCTGGATGGATGGACACCTTCCATTCCTCTTGAAGAGGGACTGAAACTGACCATTGAGTACTTTAGGAATGTATTAAACACCTGATCAAACAAAACCCTGAAATGAAAGGAATCATTCTGGCCGGTGGATCCGGCACACGGCTCTACCCACTAACCAAAAGCATCTCCAAGCAGATCATACCGGTATATGACAAACCCATGATCTACTACCCTCTTTCCGTGCTTATGCTTGCCGGGATACAGGAAATCCTGATAATATCTACCCCCCAGGATATCCATCTGTATGAAGATCTTTTGGGAGACGGTTCACAGCTTGGATTATCACTGTCATACGCCAAACAACCTTCACCGGACGGACTCGCACAGGCATTCCTGATCGGTGAAAAATTCGTCGGAAATGACCCTGTCTGCCTGATTCTTGGAGATAATATTTATTATGGCCATGGGTTCGGTAAGGTTCTGATGGAAACGTCTGCCATCGACGATGGTGCAGTTGTATTTGGGTATTACGTTACTGATCCACATCGTTACGGAGTGGTGGATTTTGACAGTAGTGGTAAAGTTTTAAGCCTTGAGGAAAAACCAAAGAATCCAAAAAGTAATTATGCGGTAACCGGACTGTATTTTTACAGCAATGATGTGATTGAAAAGGCAAAATCTCTGAAACCTTCGGCAAGGGGAGAACTGGAAATTACGGACCTGAACCGCCTCTATCTCGAAGAAAAAAGATTGAAGGTCAAAATCATGGGCCGGGGAATGGCATGGCTTGACACGGGTACCCATGAGAGCCTCCTACAGGCCTCAAATTTTATTCATACTATTGAGGAGAGACAGGGATTAAAAGTCTCCTGTCTTGAGGAAATTGCTTTCACGCGGGGATACATTGATAAAGTCCAGCTCGTAGCACTTGCCCAACCCCTGCTGAAGAACCAGTACGGCCAGTATCTGATGAATATTGCCGAGGAAAAAATATTTACGTTTGACGATTAAATAATTGCATGGAAATTATTGAAACAGGCATAAGGGATTTGAAAATTCTGAAGCCAAGGGTATTTGAAGATGCCAGGGGATACTTTTTTGAATCCTATAATAAAAAAATACTGGAAGAATCAGGCATTGAACTTATCTTTGTTCAGGATAACCAGTCCCGCTCAAATTTCGGTGTAATCCGCGGATTACATTACCAGTTGGAGCCAAAGGCACAGACCAAATTGGTCAGGGTATTGGAAGGAAGTATTTGGGATGTAGCAGTTGATCTGAGGGAAGGATCTCCAACTTATATGGAATGGAGAGGGGCAGAATTATCAGCAAAAAACCACTTTCAACTATTGGTTCCTAAAGGTTTTGCTCATGGTTTTTCAGTTCTAACAGAAACAGCCATAGTCTCTTACAAATGCGACGAGCTCTATTCTCCCGCGCATGAAACCGGAATACGGTTTGATGATCAGGATATCGGAGTGGACTGGAAAATTGATACAGCTGACAGGATATTGTCGGAGCGAGACGTGCAGATGCCAAATGTAAAAGAAGCAAAGAAAAATTTTACCTACAGATGATTTCCGTTCTTGTCACCGGGTCAAAAGGACAGCTGGGAAATGAAATCCAGAGGGCCGCAGAAAGGCATCCTGACTGGACTTTTCACTTTACAGATATCGAGGAACTTGATATTACTGACCCAGATGCTGTAGAGACCTTTCTTAAACAAAACGCCGTACAATTCCTGGTTAACTGTGCCGCATACACCGCGGTTGATAAGGCCGAAGACGATGCTGAATTCGCCATGCTTCTGAATGCCGGAGCGGTTGACATCCTGGCCCTTGCAGCCCTGCGACACAACATCCAGCTCATCCACATATCAACTGATTATGTATTCAACGGGGAGAATAACCGAGCTTACAAGGCAAATGATCCTCTTGATCCCCGAACCGTATACGGAAGAACAAAACAGGAAGGTGAAAAAGCTATCCATAATTCCGGGAAGGGAATAATCATACGGACCTCATGGCTCTACTCGGTTTTTGGTGGAAATTTTGTCAAAACCATACTCCGCTTGAGTAAAGAAAAAGATAAGCTGACAGTAGTCTTTGATCAAACCGGCAGTCCAACGAACGCCAAAGATCTTGCAGTGGCAATCCTCGAAATGATAAGCCAGGATCATGGACAAAACCGAGTGCCCAGGTACGAGGTCTATCATTACGCTAATTCGGGCATCTGCAGCTGGTTTGAATTTGCCCGGGAAATTACGGTTCTTTCAGAATCTGACTGTACAGTTGAACCTGTAGGCTCTGAAAATTATCTGACCATTGCCGTCCGGCCCCGCTACAGCGTGATGGATTCAGAAAAAATCAGGAAGGATTACCAGCTTAAAATTCCTCACTGGAAGGAAAGCCTTAAAAATTGTGTTTCAGAACTAATTAAATAATTCCATTGCCATGGGAAATGAAAAATTACTATTGGAAGTAAAAGGGAAGGCCCAAACCTGGCTGGACAGTAATATTGACCAGTCCACTCGAGACCGCATCCGGGAAATGATTGAAAATGATCCCGATGAACTCATTGAATCATTCTATACCAGCCTTGAATTTGGGACTGGTGGATTACGGGGCCTAATGGGGGTTGGGACCAACCGGATGAACATATATACCGTGGGAATGGCTACCCAGGGACTCTGCAATTACCTTAAATCATGCTTTTCCGGACTCGAAGAAATTAAAGTTGCCATTGCCCATGACTGCCGAAATAACAGCAGGCTTTTCACGGAGACATGCGCAGGTATTTTTGCTGCCAACGGGATCCGGGCATATATATTTGAAGACCTCCGTCCCACTCCTGAACTCTCCTTTGCCCTCAGATATTTTGATTGCCAGTCCGGCGTGATCATCACCGCCTCCCATAATCCAAAAGAATACAATGGATATAAGGTTTACTGGGATGACGGAGCACAAATTGTAGCTCCCCATGATAAAAACATCATCGATGAGGTGCAAAACATCTCATCCATTGACGAGATCCTTTTTAATGGAGATCCGGACCTGATTGATAATATCCCTTCCTCTTTCGATGATTTATATGTTGACAGGCTGACTGAATTGTCTCTCTCTCCGGAAGCCATCATGAGAAATCATGATATGAAAATTGTCTATACCCCTATTCATGGTACTGGAGTTAGCCTGGTTCCAATGGCATTGGCTAAATTCGGATTCACCGAGGTACATAATGTACCTGAGCAGGATGAGGTCGACGGGAATTTCCCGACGGTAGTTTCCCCAAATCCTGAAGAATCTGCAGCTCTCGCCATGGCCCTTGATAAAGCAGAAGAGATTGGAGCAGACCTGGTCATGGCAACTGATCCGGATGCAGACCGGGTAGGGATTGCAGTAAGAGACATGAATGGGAAATTAATACTGCTTAACGGAAACCAGACAGGATCCCTGCTGTATTACTACCTCATTCGCAAATGGTCAGAAAACCAAAAGCTGAATGGCAATCAGTATGTTGCCAAAACTATCGTTACCACTGAATTGCTAACAGACATAGCCGATAAATACGGGGTGGAAATGTTCAATGTTCTGACAGGTTTTAAATTTATTGCCGGTGTCATGCGGGAGGAAGAAGGCAAAAAGGAATTCATCATTGGTTCTGAAGAAAGCTATGGCTACCTGGCAGGGGATTTCGTTAGAGATAAGGATGCCGTTATGTCCTGCGCCCTCATAGCTGAAACTGCAGCCTGGGCAAAAGAACAGGGAAAATCTCTGTATGAATTATTACTCGATATTTATCTCGAATTTGGATTTTATCATGAGGAACTGACATCCATCTATAAAACCGGAAAAGAAGGCGCTGAACTCATCGCAAAAATGATGGAAGATTTCAGGGATTCACCCCCCACTCAACTCTCCGGGTCTACCGTCATCAAAGTTCATGACTACCTTTCCAGTAGCACATTAGATCCTTCAAGCGGGACCAAGACCAAAATCCTGCTACCCAAATCCAATGTCCTTCAGTATGTTACAGAGGATCAATCAGTAATTTCTATCCGTCCCTCAGGCACTGAACCGAAAATTAAATTCTATTTCAGTGTAAGGGGAAGCCTTAAAGAACGGGTGGATTATCCTGATGCAAAACAGGCCTTGCAATCGAAAATTGCAGGTATTAAAACAGAACTGGGGATTGAGTAAATTCTCCTGAATTAAATAATACGTATTATGAAATCATATCGTAAAGAACTCTGGTTTGATATCACTCAGAGAAGAGAGCTAATCAACATCACCCCCGAAGTGCAATCCTGCCTTGCAGAAAGTGGCGTACAAGAGGGTCTTTGCCTGGTCAACGCCAACCCAATTTGATATTAACACTGAAGGGTAAACTTATGACAACCGGATAAGGTTAGTCGCCAATTATCTTTACAAGTACACGCTTCCGCCTCTTCCCGTCGAATTCTCCATAGAATATTTGTTCCCAGGGACCGAAATCCAGACGACCATCGGTGATTGCAACAACAACCTCTCTTCCCATAATGGTTCTTTTCAGATGGGCGTCCGCATTGTCTTCATACCCGTTATGCTGGTACTGGGAATAAGGTTTCTCAGGAGCCAATTTCTCCAGCCATACTTCAAAATCATGATACAGACCGGATTCATCGTCATTGATGAAAACTGATGCGCTGATATGCATTGCATTACAGAGTACCAAGCCTTCGACGATACCACTTTCCTGGAGGCACTTCTGAACCTCTGGAGTAATGTTAATCAATTCTCTTCTTTGTTTGATGTCAAACCAGAGTTCTTTTCTATATGATTTCATCTGTTATTGATTTTATTATGCTAAGATATTAAAGTTGATGAAACCGTCCGAGTAACCAATGAATTCTTGGAGAGGTTTAAAGGTGGAGCAGGTGTCCAATTAATGAAAGAGCTTACTATTATTCTATTTTCAGAATTAAATGAAAGGAATTGTTCTTATAATATCCACCAGTGATATCATGT
>JAUUZM010000055.1 GCA_030589965.1 Bacteroides sp. | reverse complement strand
TTGCGCCCAGTTCCTTGTGAATATGGGTGAGTGCGGTATCTTTCATTGTCCTTCCTGATATGCTGTTTTTGTGGAAACCCAAAAGTAATAATAATATTGATCAGGACTATGCATTGTTAAAAAACAGCAGCTCTTGTTAATTGCTTTCAAGAGATTGCCAAATAAGAAGCATCCTTTTTGGGTTAATGCCCAAAAAGCAGCGCCGATTTGGTATCCCTTGAAAAGCAAAAAACCGCCCTGTTGTTAACAGAGCGGTCCTTCGAATATTTTTGCTTCTGGGATTACTTGCTGAGGATCTTGAACTCAACACGGCGGTTTTTGGCCCTACCTTCAGCTGTGTCATTTGGAGAAATGGGTTGTGAGAAAGCATACCCCATAGCATCAAGGTTAGCCGCATCAATTCCATGTTCAACAAGATACTCTACAACGGATTCAGCCCTGGACTGTGAAAGCCTTGTATTGAGTTTCAGGGAACCCGTATTATCTGTATGTCCCGAGATCTCCATACGAATGCTTGGATTACTGTTCATAAACTTCAGCACCTGTTCAAGTTGTGTGAAGGATTCCGGTTTCAGGGTTGCCTTGGATGTTTCAAAGAATATGTTCTCCAGCACTACAGTAGCACCCACTTCAACCTTGTCAAGTCCGAAGTCCTGATGAATCTCCTCATCAGAGTCCTCCCCGGAAACATCAATAATATCAAGGAAGAACATATAATCCTTGGCTATAATCTCAATCCCGTAGGCTTTTCCTTCGGGGAGACTTGCACGGTAATAACCGGTATCATTGGCAATAGTCGTGGCTATAACCTGAGAGATATCCACATCAATGAATTCCAGTTTGGCTTTCACTCCATCCATGGTCTTTGAATCAAATATCTTACCTGTTAGGATATAAGCTGTATCTATATCCACGGGCAGCACCGGTGTGAAAAATCCCTTTTTACCTTCCTCCTGGATACCGGCAATCAATACATCTTCAGTACTCATTATCATTTCCTTTTCCTCGCCGAGAAAAACCAGTTTATAGATGTCTTTTCCTCCAAACCCTCCCATTCGGTTGGTTGAATAGAATGCATACCTGGAATCAGGAGTTATCTTATAGAAGATATCATCGTCAGGAGAATTGACAGGATATCCCATGTTAACAGCCGGACTCCATTCCCCCATATCATTCAATTCTGATTTAAACACATCAAAGCCACCCATGGTGTTATGTCCCTTGCTGGAAAAGAAAAGCGTTTTCCCGTCAGGAGCCATAAAAACAGCTTCTTCATTATAAGGTGTATTAATCTCAGATCCAATATTCTGGGGATCTCCCCATTTTCCGGAGGCAGTCTGTTCAGAATAGAAGATATCTTTCCCCCCTGTGGTAAGTTTCTCATTATCCGATACGAAATAAACGGTTTGATTGTCCGGACTGACACCATAGCTGGTTTCGCGGTTCTTGGACCTGAACTGGGATGGAACGTTTTTAGGCGTCCCCCATTTACCCTCTTTCAAGGTACTCTTGTAGATTCCGCCTCCGGCTTTATAACCACGGTAGACAAAAAGTTCTGTTCCGTCAAGGGAAATTCCTACCCCGGCTGAATTATGGTTTTTGGAATTTACAGGTTTTCCCATATTCCTGGCAGGCAGCCAGTCATCACCATCTGCAGTTGCTACATAAATATCCTCGTAATGTTTGTTGTCAATGGGACTTCTTTTAGCCTTCTCGTCATGCTCCCTCCGGCTGGTAAAATACATGGCTGTATCGTTTGGGGCAAACATGGGATTGTAATCATCCCCAACAGAATTAATCTTGTCACCCACATTATTAATAATAACCCTCTGAGGATTCTGAACCAGTATTTTCCCATTCACACACTCATCCATATATTTTTGAATTCGGGGCCTGACCTCAGCATAGTGTTTGGGATCCAGAGATTCCAGGTACTTCGTATACTGATTGATCGCCTCATCAAATTCCAACATCAGATGGTAGCCTTGCGCCGCTACCAAACGAATATCAGGAGCAACATCCTCCTTTGCCAGGAAGGCTCGGGTGAGGTATTTAATGGACTCATATTTATCATCAGAAAAAACGTAACAAACACCGATCTTATAATTCAGTTCGGCATTTTCGGGATTGTATTTTGAAGCAAACAGATAATGCTCACGGGCCTCCCGGTAAGTTCCTTTCCCAGCCTTGTAAAGCTTATCGGCCATCTTGATATTTTCCCAGGCCGCATCGAAACCTTCCTCCTTTTCTGTTTTGAATTCAGACTTTTTAATTTTGACGGGATACTGGGCCTGAATTAATCCTGGTAAGAGAAAAAACAAACAGATCAGCAATAAGTACCTCAAATATTTCATTCCTAGGGATAGTTTATATTATTGTTCACATTCAGAAAGATATTGAACCGCTTCTTCCACACCCAGGTCCGCAGCCCTGGTCCAGTCCTCACAAGCACCATTGAGATCACCAAGCAGTTCTTTGACAAATCCCCTGTTTAGCAATGCCTCTCCGTAATCATCACTTAGTTCAACCGCTTTGTCCAGTGCCTCAATCGCTTCTGATGTATTATTTAGCTTTGTCAGGGTGTTTCCCAAATTATTGTAAACCAAAAAGAAATCATCCTTGAGCTGGACTACCCTGTTAAAATCCTCAAGTGCTCCATTATAATCTCCCAGATGGTATTTAGCACTGCCCCTGTTATTATAGGCACGGTAAAAACTGGTGTCAAGTCGGATGGCAACCGTATAGTCATCAATAGCGCCCTGATAATCACCTAAATGGATTTTAACGCTTCCCATATTATTATAAGCCTGTGCAAAAACGGGTTGATTGTTTACAGCCTGGCGATAGTCATATATGGCTCCCTGATAATCTCCCAGTAATCTCTTGGCTGTTCCCCTGTCGTGGTAAGCCATGGAATAACCATCATCAAGCTGAACAGCCTCAGTGAAATCTATAATGGATCCGGTATAATCATCCTGAAGAAGTTTATACAAGCCCCTGTAATAATATACATGAGCCTGCTTATAGCCATTTAGAAGAGCTGAATTTAGATCTGAATGAACGATTTCCTCAGCTGAGTCATTCATGCGTGCATACCCCCTGTAAAAATAGGCTTCCCCAAAAGATGAACTCACCTCAATTGCCATGGTAAAATCCTGGATAGCCTCATTCAGGTTTTTCAATTCCAGGTTGACCTTTCCCCTGGTAAGATATGCCAGATCATACAGAGGATTAAAATCCAGAGCGGCGGAAAAATATTCCAGGGCCACCCATAAATTATCATCTATACTCTGAATACCCTTGTTATATGCATACTGGGCTTCCTTTTTATTTTTCAGGCTGATCTCTTGTGCCGGTAATTCTTTTGGAAAAAGCAGGTACAATGCCAGAAAGCAAAACAAATGCAAACGAATGTTCCTCATTTACTTTAAATTATTAAAATGAACATTGAAATATACGTATTTCGATATTTTAAGGTTCGGGGTATTCAACATTATTTATTAAAAATAAAAAAAATAAGTATTTTTAGTCTGAAATTCAAGCAGCAATACTGCTGTTGCGTATCTGGAAGCAACTGTATATCATAAACATATGACCACAGATCTTAATTATTTGGAGACTATGACAGATGGGGATAAGGGTCTGATAAGTGAGTTAATTGGTATCTTTTCAACACAGGTCGAAGAATATGGCATGCAAATGCAATTATTTCATGGTGAGAAAAATTGGAAAGAGCTAAGCAAACTTGCACATAAAGCAAAATCTTCCGTTGCCATCATGGGAATGAAAGATCTTGCCGAGGAAATGAAACAACTGGAGATATTAGCCAGTAAAGAAGCGGATATAGATAAATATTCATCCTATATTGATCATTTTACAAATCAGTGTCAACAGGCAGTATTAGAATTGAAAGAATATAAATAGATTTAATGCATTAAATTTTATGTTAAAAACACAAACCATCCAGGACATAATTGTTGTCAGATTTGATAACGTAAACCGTTTTAATGCCTTAATAGCAGAACCCGTAAAGGAGCAATTGAAGGCATATTTTAACAAGCCCAAAACCAAACTTATTCTCAACCTGGATAGTATTGACTTTGTTGATAGTACAGGTTTCGGTGTATTTCTTTCCATCATGAAAACAGCTAATAATAATTATGGCTTTTTCAAAATTTGCAACATCAACGCGGAAGTCATGGAATTATTCAAGCTTCTACAATTGCATAATGTATTTGAGATATACAGTTCACTGGAAGATTGCGTAGAAAGCTTTCAGTAATATCCCTGATTTACGAATCCGTACTGCTTTTGTACCGAAAACGTTCATTTTACGGAATCGGATAACACCTTGTTTTTTTTGAATATATCAGCTGCTTTCATTATTTATGCAGTAAAGAATTAAACCAAATCCAACCATGAACAAATCAATATTCCTTCTGCTTGCATTAAGTCTGCTGGTATCCTGCGGGCCAGGAACAAAAAAGAATGGAACCGAATCCGAACAGGAAATCATCCCCCTTGCAGTTGAGGAATTTTTGAGTGATGCCGGCCCGTTTGTAGACAAGAATGTCAATATAAGCGGTACGGTTGTACATGTTTGCCGTCACGGCGGACAAAGAATGTTTCTTGTGGGTGAAAACGGGGAGGAAAGAATCCGTATCACCACAGGGGAAGATATTGCCGAGTTTAATATTGAGCTGGAAGGTGAAAGTATTGAGGTTAAGGGAATTGTAAAGGAATTGATCATCGATGAAACTTATCTGGCAGAATGGGAAGCAGAGTTGCTCGAAGGCAGCAAGCATGAACGGGGTGAGGGACATGAAGGAGGCGTTGGACATGGGGATCATCATGGTGATGATGCAGCTGAGACTTCTTCAGAAGAGGATCACGAGGATGCAGAAGCAGAAGAACAGCTCAAGAACCAGCTGGCAAACATACAATCCGTAAGAGATGAGATTGCTGTAAGCGGTGATGATCATCTATCCGACTACTGGATCGAAACCCTTGAATTTGTAGTAATCAAAGAATAGTCCAGACAGAAACCCATGAAACTTAGGAAGTGGAATCGCATTTTACACCGTGATCTGGGGTATATATTTTTTGGTATGTCTATTATTTACGGACTCTCAGGAATTGCACTCAATCACCTTGATGACTGGAATCCGGATTACATCATCAATACCGAGGAGATTATACTTGATAATATTCCCGGAACCGGCACAATAAACCAACAGGAGGCAGAAAGACTCATAGATCAGATCGACCCTGATATGGTTTACAAAAGCCATTTTTATCCCCGCAAAAACATTGTTAAGATATTTCTCAAACAGGGCTCAGCTACCGTAAACCTGGGAAGCGGACATACTTATATAGAGGTTCTTAAGAGAAGACCGGTATTCAGAGAGGTCAATTTTCTTCACTATAATAAGCCGAAAAAAGGGTGGATATGGTTTGCCGATGCCTTTGCAATAGCCCTGGTGTTAATGGCTATTACAGGTTTATTCATGATCAGGGGGAAAAAAGGCATTACCGGAAGGGGAGCCTGGCTTACGGCTGCAGGAATAATCATTCCGCTAATTTTCCTCTTATTATATCTATGAAACAGATATTGTATCAAAATTGATTTTCATTATCTTGGTGGTAAATTTTATCACTAACCTCAATCTTTTATTATGAGTGAGAAGATCCTGAAAGCATTGATGCAACTATTTGCCATCATTGCAAGGCCTGACAGCAGCAAAGACGAGAGGATCAGCGTTGTTGAATCTTTCCTCAAACGACAATTAAATCATGAGATCGTTCAGGAATACCTCAAAGTCTTTGATGAATACTATACACTGCACCAGGAAAAGCAGAAAGAATCTACCAAAAGGATCCGGAGAATTTCTTCAAGTTCGGTGAGGGTCCTGAAAATCTGTACTGCCATTAATGAAGAACTTGCTCAGTCTCAAAAGATTATCGTCCTGATACAGTTACTGGAGTTTGTGCGCTCGGACAGCGTTGAAATTTCGGACCAGGAGATGGAATTTATTACCACAGTGGCTGAAACATTCAATATCCCGGATGAGGAGTATATCCAGATACGTGATTTTATACTCTTAACTTTTGATGAGGTACCCCACGCCGGAGAAATTATGCTGATTGACGGCAATAAGGATTTCAGTGATGAGGAGACCAAACACCTTTATGTTGACCATCTTCAGGGACAAATCCGGGTGCTTCATGTTCCCAGCACGAGGCTGTATTTCATCCGGTATATGGGAGAAGGCGAGATGAATATGAATAGCCAGCTTATCCAGGAAGATAAGGTCTATCCTCTGACCAGCGGTTCTTCTCTTAAAAGTCAGCAGATCAAACCCATATATTATGGAGATATCGTAAGCCGTTTTCAACTGGATAAAATTGAGGACAGGATTACATTTGAAGTAAAGGAACTCGAATACAAATTCAAGAGTGGTAAGACAGGATTGCATAAACTCAGTTTCACGGAGGAATCCGGTCGCCTTATCGGTATAATGGGTGCCAGTGGTGCCGGAAAATCCACCCTTCTGAACGTCCTTAATGGATCCTCCCCCCCTACCTCAGGTGAAGTTCTGATCAACGGGGTGGATATTTTCAAGGAAAGAGACAAGATTGAAGGGATCATCGGTCATGTTTCGCAGGACGATCTACTGATTGAGGAACTCTCTGTTTATCAGAACCTTTACTATAATGCAAAACTCTGTTTTGACAATTATACTGAAGAGCAGATTGAAGAGGCCGTGACGGTAACTCTTGAAAATCTTGGACTGTATGAAATCAGGCATATTCAGGTCGGTAGTCCCTTGAATAAAAAGATCAGCGGTGGACAAAGAAAAAGGCTGAATATTGCCCTTGAACTAATCCGGGAACCGGCTGTGCTCTTCCTGGATGAGCCAACTTCCGGACTTTCCTCAAGGGATTCAGAAAATATTATGGACCTCCTAAAGGAACTTGCTCTTAAAGGGGCACTCGTTTTCGTAGTGATCCACCAGCCATCTTCGGATATTTTCAAGATGTTTGATAATATGATCATCCTTGACACCGGTGGATGGCTGATCTATGATGGGGATCCCATCGAATCAATTGTATATTTCAAAGAGAAAATTCATCATGCCAACTGGAATGAAAGCGAATGCCATGTATGTGGTAACGTAAATCCCGAACAGATATTCAATATCGTTGAATCTAATGTGCTGGATGAATATGGCAAAACTACCAAAATAAGAAAGATAGCACCTACTGAATGGCATGGCCACTACAATGAGGAAGGAGATGAAAATGATCGTAAATCTGAGAAACATACTACCCTACCCAAGATTTATTTCAAGATTCCCAATAAGATCAGGCAATTTCTGATTTTTGTAAAGCGGGATGTACTCGCAAAGCTGGCAAACACACAATACCTGTTCTTCAATTTTCTGGAAGCTCCGGTACTTGCCTTCATGCTAGCGGGCATTATTAAATATTACAATGTCAACGTAACCAATGTGCATGGGTATACCCTGGAGGGGAATTCAAATCTGCCTGTCTACATTTTCATGTCAGTGATTGTGGCAATTTTCATGGGACTAACAGTATCTGCCGAAGAGATTATAAAGGACAGGAAGATCAAAAAACGGGAAGCCTTTCTGAATCTCAGCTGGTCATCCTATCTTATGTCCAAAGTGGCAGTATTAATGGCCATATCTGCATTGCAGGCATTCACTTTTGTGATTATAGGAAACTATATCATGGAAATAAAAGGTATGTACTGGCAATACTGGCTGGTCCTGTTTTCTGCATGGGTCTCATCCAATTTAATGGGACTGGTAATATCAGACAGCTTCAAAACAGTAGTAACAATCTATATTCTGATCCCATTTCTGGTTATTCCACAGATCCTGCTAAGCGGGATCCTGGTCAAATATGAGAATATAAATCCCAATATAGCCTCTCCAACAAGTATACCCTGGTATGGAGAAATCATAACAGCTCGCTGGGCTTATGAAGGTTTGGCTACCTACCAGTTCATAAACAATGATTTTCAGAGCCAATTCTACAGATACGATAAGGCTATGAGTGATGCATCGTTCCGAAGGGATTACTGGTGTACCGACCTTACGAATAAAGTAAACTATATTATTCGGTATAGCGGCCAGGAAGAAAACGCAGAAACTGTTGAACTTAATCTACAAATTCTTCAAAATGAGATTAAGAGCGAATTAAAACATAACTCGCTGATAACCTTCGACTTACTTGACAAACTGACTCCTGAAGGAATATCGAAGGAAGTGATGGACGGCACTACTGAATATCTAGGGAAGATCAAGAGATACAATATCAAACTTTATAATAAGGCAAATACAGAAAAGGACGAACTAACCAACGAGCTTCAAAATGACGAGGCAGCAACTGTGCAGTACTTTAAAACCAAGCATGAACATAATAATAATGCCCTGGAAGATTTTGTAAAAAACCGTGGATCAAGCAGGATCGAATCCATCATGCAATATAATAACAAGCTTTACCAGAAAAGTAATCCGATTTATCTTGATCCTACCCAGAAATTCATCAAATCCCAGTTTTATGCGCCACGAAAACAAATCTTTGGTAATCACTACAGTACATTCTGGGTTAACATAATCGTGGTCTGGTTGATGACCATAGGATTGTATGCGATGCTGTATTTCAGGCTTATGAAGAAATTCCTGGACTTCATAGAAGAAATTGGTCATCGATTCAGCAAGGGAGAATAGACTGGAGAATCGAACAAATTTTTAGACATAGGTAAGGGACCAACTCACTGAGAGATGGTCCCTTAAATATTTTCAGAAGAATTTTTCGTCTTACAAACTACTCAACGATCTCAATCATCTTAAAGGGTACCCGGATAATGGATTCATAATCCTCACCGGCTTCCAGCATATCTTCGTCATCTTCTTCATAATGCCAGTTGATGACAACTTCATTCTTGGCCTTATGAATAGCTTCCAACTTCTTGAATACATCAAGTATACATTTTGAGGAACTGGTATTGAAATACTCCAGTTGCACGTTTACAGTGGTTTTATCCATCGGACCCTGTGCATATTCCTCTAACCAATCAACCAGTGGTTTATAAAATTCAATTGAATTTTCAGGTATTGACCGACCTTTAATTTCAATGTGTCCAGATGCACTGTCGAATTTTACACTGGGGGTTTTGGGGGTTCCTTCGATTGAAATTGGTTCCATTCTCTCTATGTATTAGGTTTTACTTATTTGTCTTCTGTAATAAACACATCAAGATTGAAGAAATAGTAGTCATCCTGATAGTGCTGGAATGTATAATCAAGCTTATTGCCCGTTTTTCTTGCAATGTCAACGAGGCCAAGTCCGCCGCCGCCTTTGGCTGATAGTTTCTGGTGGTTAAGGATAAACTTATACATATCCTTCAATTCCTCTTTGGAAAGGGAGTTGATCTTATCGATCTTATCCTTGAGGAATTTGATCTTCTCAGATGTAATAAAATTACCAGTGGATATCTTATACGCCTCGTTCTCGCGGCTAACCACCATGATCCCGAATTTTGATTCGAAATCAGTTTTTAACTTCTCTGGAAGTTCCTCAACGTGATGGTAAAGGTTCTGAAGGCTTTCTACAAGCACATTGTAGACCTTCTTCCTGATCTTGGCCTGTTCATTTGCGCTATCCATTTTCTCCTCGATTTCCTCAAGGATATTATTGATAAGGTCAGTCGTTACGCTGCCCTTAAATGCAACCAGAACATCTCCACCATTCAACTTAGAGTAATACTCATGAACATCAAAGCTCATCTGCGGGATTCCTTAATTATTCTCTAATATAAAGTTATGAAAATTCTATTTGCTCAGCAAATATATAAAAAATTACAACTTTTCAAAAAATCGGTTATCGACGAAATATCAAGAAAATTAAATATTTACCTGATTGCTGATGACCTCTTTCTCGGATGTTAAGTTAATTAAATTTTTTATTTCTGATTCCCTGTCTTATTAACAATTTTCCTCGAACCTGCATAGAGATCATAAAAATGATATTTACATTGGATTGGACCATTGAAAAGAGCCTTTTTCTTACCTGGTTTTAATGCAAGATGCTTCAGGGCCTGGGGGTTTCCACTGAGTACCCAGGCCTGGAATCCCGTATAGTCCCTTTTCAGGGTATCACCAATGTCCCTGTAAAGCTCATCCAGGTTACTATCGTCTAATCGCTCCCCATATGGAGGATTCATAATAATTAGGCCTTCCTTCAAGCCTGTATCCCACTTTTGGAAGCTGGATTTCTCCAGTTTAATTTTTCCCAGCAGTCCGGATGTAGCCAGGTTTTGCTGAGCAGCCCTGATGGCCGGGAATGAAATGTCCGATGCATGTATCTGAAAATCATCATGGACTTCCAGAAATCTTTCTCTGCGAATTGATTCAAACAATTCAGGTTCATAATCCTTCCATGCCTGGAAACCAAAACTATTCCGGTAAATTCCTCCCGGCACTCCTTTGGCAATTAATCCGGCCTCAATGCAGAGAGTTCCTGAGCCACACATCGGGTTTAAAAACGGCTTGGTCGGGTCCCAGCCTGATAATAGAATCATTCCTGCAGCCAGAACTTCATTCAGGGGAGCCTTAAATGGCTGGGTCCGGTAGCCTCTCTTATGAAGAGAATCACCTGAGCTGTCAAGTGAGACACTGCAACGTGTATCATTCAGGTGGATATTAATTCTAAGGTTTGGGTTTTTCAGATCCACCGAAGGCCTGCGACCAGTCCTCTCCCTAAACCGGTCTACAATCCCGTCTTTTACTCGCTGGGATACAAATCCGGAATGCCTGTACTCATCGCTTACAAGAACAGTATCTACAGCTATCAGATCATGTACTCCTATAACCTTCTCCCACTCCAACTCTTTGATTGCCTTGTAAATATCATCTTCATTTCTTGCCGGAAATGAATCCATAGGTTTCAGTACTCTGAGAGCAGTCCTTAAATGAAAATTCGCCCTGTACATCATGGCCTTGTCCCCTTCAAAGGAAACAGCACGATTCTGGACCGTCACGGATTTTGCTCCAATTAGTTCCAGCTCCTCTGCCAGAACATCTTCCAATCCAAAAAGTGTGGTTGCCAGAAGCTCTTTCATAATATTACTTTTTTTAGTTGGGGAAAATGTTGCATGATTGACTTAATGGCGTTTTGTACACGCAGCGGACCAGTTCCTTTCACTATTTCCATGGGAATACCTAAGTGCTCAATCTCCTGTATATATTCATCAAACAGGTATTTTCTCCTGGCACCCGGATTTTCTCGTACCGGATCGCTCACCCAGGGTATATCATAATAGCAAACCAGGAACAGGTCTATTCCTGATTCTGTCAGGGAATGTTCAATCCAATCGGGTATTTTACAATAAACCTCTCTGAACCAGATTTTGGTTATCAGCAGGTAGGTATCCATGAGAACAATATCAAGGCCCTTTGCAAGGACATCTGTCAACTCATTTTTTTGGGTTAGTGCGATATGCTCTACATCCTCATAAGTATATGGCCTTTTCAGTCCCTCAACATACGAACGTGCATACTCCGGTATATAGCTTGTATCGAAATATTCCCCCAGGCTCAGGCATAATTCCGTTTTACCGGTTGATTCCGGTCCGGTTACAACTATTTTGAGGGATTGTTTATCCATCCAGGTGATTTTCCTTTTTCCATTGACTGTATCCAAGAACTGCTATGATAGCAAAAATCAAATAAAGAAAAGTGGAAGGATACAATCCCTTGTAAAAATACAGAGATGCAGCAACAAGGTCAACAACTATCCAGATCAACCAGTGTTCCAGAATTTTCCGGGCCAGCATCCAGGTTGCAATAATGCTTGCTGCTGTCGTAAATCCGTCCCCCCATG
>JAUUZM010000235.1 GCA_030589965.1 Bacteroides sp. | reverse complement strand
GGCTTTGGTTTCGACTTAATCGGAGCCATTTCTTTTTTAGCCCAGGGGCGGGGACCAAAGATCTTTTCCAGGTCTTCGCTGAAGATCACCTCTTGTTCAAGTAACTGGTCTGCAAGTTTGGTAAGGCCTACCTTATTATCTTTCAGGATTTTTTTGGCCCGTTCGTATTCTTTTTTGATGATGTCGCTAACTTCAAGATCAATGGTTTCAGCAGTTGATTCAGAATATGGTTTACTGAAGTTGAAATCTCCCTGTCCGCTTGAGTCGTAAAAGCTCTTATTTCCGACCTTTTCACTCATTCCGAAATAAGAAACCATAGCGTAGGCTGTTTTAGTAACCCTTTCAAGGTCATTCAGAGCACCCGTGGAGATCCTATTAAAGTTGATGTCTTCTGAGGCTCTTCCGCCCAAAGCCGAGCACATTTCATCAAGAAGCTGTTCAGTAGTTGTTATCTGCCTTTCTTCGGGAAGATACCAGGCAGCACCCAGAGCTTTGCCCCTGGGAATGATGGTGACCTTTACAAGTGGATTGGCATGCTCCAGGAGCCAGCTAACAGTTGCATGTCCGGCCTCATGGTAAGCAATGGTTTTTTTCTCCTCCATTGTAATGATCTTATTCTTCTTTTCGAGTCCGCCGATAATCCTGTCCACTGCATCAAGGAAATCCTGTCTGTCAACTGCCTTATGGTTCTTCCTGGCCGCGATCAATGCTGCTTCATTACACAAATTGGCAATATCCGCACCGGAAAAGCCGGGTGTTTGTTTCGATAAGAAGTCTACATCAAGATTCTTCTCAAGTTTAAGAGGCCGAAGGTGGACCTCGAAGATCTCTTTCCTCTCGGTAACATCCGGAAGTTCAACATGGATCTGACGGTCGAATCGTCCTGCTCTCAACAAAGCCCGGTCAAGAATATCTGCCCGATTAGTAGCTGCAATGATGATCACACCGGTATTGGTGTCAAAACCATCCATTTCTGTAAGCAGCTGGTTCAGGGTATTCTCCCTTTCATCATTGGCACCGAAATTTGCGTTTTTGCCTCTTGCGCGACCGACTGCATCAATCTCATCAATGAAAACAATACAGGGGGCTTTTTCCTTGGCCTGCTTAAACAGATCCCTCACCCTTGAAGCTCCAACTCCAACAAACATCTCAACGAAATCCGATCCGGAAATTGAAAAGAAAGGAACATTCGCCTCACCGGCAACGGCTTTTGCAAGGAGGGTTTTACCGGTTCCCGGAGGACCAACAAGCAGGGCTCCTTTGGGTATCTTTCCTCCTAATTCAGTGTATTTATTGGGATTCTTCAGAAAATCAACAATTTCCCTTACTTCAATTTTAGCTTCTTCCAGTCCAGCGACATCCTTAAAATCAGTTTTCACATGTGAATCCTTATCAAAGATCCTGGCTTTGGATTTTCCGACATTGAAAATATTCCCGGCACCTCCGCCTCCCTGTCCGGCGCTCATCCTGCGGAAAATAAACAGCCAGACAGCAACCAGAATTAAAATTGGAAAAATCCAACCAAGCATTTCTCCAGCCACATTTCTTCTTGTTTCATACTTAACCTCTATCTTGTCTGTGTCAGAGAATCCCTGCATTGCATTTTCCAGCTGTTGGGCAAATACTTCCACTGATCCAATGGTAAAATAATACTGGGCCCCCTGTCCGGTCATAGGAGAGAAACTCTTGCTTGCAGTCTCTTTATATTTGCCTGACTCCAGCCTGTCTTCCTTAATATATACCTCAACTTTTTCTTTGTTGACGATAATAATTTTATCCACATCACGGGATGCAAGCATTTCGGATTCAAATTGACGGCGGGTGATTTCCTCAGCACCGTCTCCCATTCTCAGGAAATAAGTTCCAAGTATCGCAAGTCCGATAATTCCATAAATCCAGTAGACATTAAACTTGGGTTTAGGAGTATTTCCCTTTCCCGATTTATCATCAGGTTTGGGAGATGTATTCTGTTGTTTTTTCTGTTCTGCCATGATACTAACTAAAAATCTGCTTCTGGTTCACTTATTATTTCTACCTCTGCATCTGCCCAAAGTTCCTCCAGCTTGTAATATCTTCGGATATCTTTCTGAAAAATGTGAACAATAATATTCGAGTAATCTAGAAGTACCCATTGTGCATTTTCATATCCTTCTGCATGAAAAGGTGTCTCCCGGAGTTTTGCTTTAATGCTTTCCTGGATATGCTTTCCAATGGCCCTGACCTGTGTGTCAGAATCAGCATGGGTTATTATAAAGAAGTCACAGACCGAGTTGTCTGTTTTTGTAAGGTCAATATTGACAATGTTCAGGCCCTTCTTTTCCTTAATACATTCAATAATCGCTTTTCCCAGCTGTTCTGAATCCTGCTCCTTCTTCTTCTTCATTCCTTGATTTACCGCAAAAATAGTGAATTTAAATGACTCTTCCCGAGGGTGGTATCAAAAGCTATGCCATTGTAAGACACAGCTTTTTTCTTCAAATAACTTATTTTGACGAACTTTGTTTATGCAATACTGCATTTAGTTGATAAATCGAAATTCTGTGATTATTAGAAAATTAAGCCGTATTACCAGGAAATATGGGGAAACTGGCTCTACCAACGAGGAAATAAATCGATTGCTGGAGGGGGAAATACTTGAAGAAGGTACGATCGTTAGTACTGAATACCAGACTGCCGGTAAAGGCCACCAGGGGAACAGCTGGTTAAGTGAGAATGGGAAGAACCTATTGTTCAGTATCCTGCTTAAACCAGAATTCCTTAGCCCTGAAAATACATTTCATCTCTCCAGGATAATTTCACTTTCCATGCTAGATGTGCTTGACAAACAGAATGTTAAAGCTGAAATAAAATGGCCGAATGATATACTGGTTGAATCCTCAAAGATCTGTGGGATTCTGATAGAGAATGCTATTTCAGGAAACAAAATATTACGTGCTGTAGATGGAATCGGACTGAATGTGAACCAGGACAAATTTGACAGAGAAATACCATCGCCCACCTCTCTCTTTCTGGAAAAAGGGTGCCATTATGACAGGGAATTGCTATTAGATGAGTTTCGATCAGCTTTGGAGAGATGGTACCAGGTCTTGTTCACGGGAAACGAAAACAGGATCATGGATGCCTATCATAAGCGATTGTATCTGGTGGACAGGTCAGCCAGGTATTCCGATGGGGAAAATGAATTCAGTGCAAGCATACAAAAAGTCCTGCCCGGAGGAGAATTGGAAGTATTAATGGAAGGAGGGGATATCCGAAGATTTGGATTTAAGGAGATTGAGTATCTGGGGACTTAGCTATTTTCCTCAAAGCTTATCTTTTCTGCCTGTTCAACAAGTGTGTCAACAAAGTTTTTGAGAGGTTTCTTTACCATTGTTGCCATCATTGGATTCAGTTGAACTTCCGTGGTTATTTTGAGACGTGAATCATTTTCCGCAACCTCCTTGATCTGTATCCACAGGAGGAAATCGAAGGAGGTTTGTTCATCACTACTGATCTTGATAAGGTTTGGTGGATTTCTTTCGATAATTTTTAAACCGGCCTTACCTATGCCGTCTACTGTAAACCTGCAGGTATCTCCGTTTGAAACGAAGTCCTTTACCTTATCCTCCGGTATCAGTGACTTGAAGTTATCGAAGTTGGAGATATACTTAAAGATCTTTTCTGCGGGTTGGGGTACAACACCTATTTTGCTTTCAATTTTAGACATGTTCTATTTACTATCTGATTTCCATGCGGCGGGATCCCTCCGCCATTTTTTCAAGGTATCCAGGTCATCTGCCTGTATATATCCTGTTTCTGCTGCTTCCCCGATCAGTTCATAGTAATTACACAGGGTCTTCAGAGACACATTGGCCTGTTTGAAATTTTCTTCAGCATGAGGAAATCCATAGGTGAAAATAGCCGTCATTCCAAGTACCTCAAGTCCAGCTTCCTTCAATGCTGAAACTGCTTTAAGACTGCTCCCCCCGGTTGAGACCAGGTCCTCCACAACTACTACATTTTTACCGGCATTTATATCACCTTCAATCTGGTTTCCCAGTCCATGTCCTTTTTGTGATGACCTGACATAAAGCATGGGTATGTTCATGCTCTCCGCTACAAGGGCTGCCTGGGCAATAGCACCGGTTGCTACTCCTGCGATCATGTCGGGTGTTCCAAATTCAGTTTTGATCTGCTCAACAAATGCATCCTTTATAAACGTGCGGATATCCGGGTATGAGAGGGTTTTGCGATTGTCACAGTAAATAGGGGAATGCCATCCTGAGGCCCATTGGAACGGGTTTGCAGGATCTATGATAATCGCTTTACTTTGTAATAAATACAAGGCTAATTGCCTGGAAGTCTCCATATCACAAATGTATAAAGTTTTTAATAACCCCCGGAAATCAGATAAAAGATTGTATAATAATTGTCCGAATTTTTGGTATTGTGAGAATAATCTCACAATTTTGTAGTGAGATTATTCTCATTTCAATCTTCATTCCTGATTCAGGAAGAATGAATTCCTGATGATGTAATTCAGACAAGAATCATATGCAACGGAAAAGACAAACCCCAAAGGAATTCCTCAAATTGTTATGGGTCTTTATAGCTATCGTATCACCATGGATCATTGGGATACTGGTGATAGATAAAATTTCAAAAAATCGTAGTAAGGAAAATATCATCCAGGTTAATTTCGAGAGGGATACTGCCCTGAAAGTTGAACATAGCAAATTCGAGGTACTGCAGCAGGATTTCCAAACCCCACAGGAAGTCACTGCAGCATGTATTTCATGCCATAACCTCACAGCACAGGATGTGATGAAATCATCTCATTGGACCTGGACGAGAGACTACATTCAAGAAGATGGTGATACCATTAAATTGGGGAAAAAGAATATTATTAATAATTTTTGCATAGGGATTTCCTCCAATGAATCACGGTGTACAAGTTGTCATATTGGCTATGGTTGGAAGGATAAAAATTTTGACTTTTCCAATAGCCTTAATATAGATTGTATTATTTGTCATGACAGGACCGGAACATATCAGAAATTTCCAAGCGCTGCAGGTTATCCTGCTTCTGAGCCGACACAATTTGGAAAAAATACCTACCTGCCTCCTGATTATTCAAAAATTGCTCAGAATGTAGGGAGTCCGGAACTGAAAAACTGCGGAGTTTGCCATTTCACGGGTGGGGGGGGAGACAATGTGAAACACGGAGATATAAGCAATAATCTTTTAGGAACTAACAGGGAGATAGATGTTCATATGGCAGTTGATGGTGGCAATATGAATTGTATCGATTGTCACAAAACCAATAAACATAATATTAGCGGAAATCTATATTCCATTGCATCTGCAGACAATAACAGAGTAACTTGCGTACAGTGCCATACGACCCGGCCACATCGAAACAAAACACTTAACAAACATATAAGCCGGGTTGCATGTCAGACCTGCCATATTCCTGAATATGCCAAAGGAAGTTCCACAAAGATGTACTGGGACTGGTCCACTGCTGGAAAGCTT
>JAUUZM010000147.1 GCA_030589965.1 Bacteroides sp. | reverse complement strand
TCACCCACAACAAGATGTATCCCCTGGCTGGGACGAATCATATTCCTTACACCGGGAGTATCCATTTTCAGAATATCATCCGCAAAAACTCCTGTGGCATTGATTACAACCTTGCTGAAGATCGTGAATTCCTCCCCGGTTTCTTCGTCCCTGGCCATAACTCCGCTGACCAGATTCATATCTTTTAGAAGTCCGGCTACTTTTACATAATTGACCACCCTTCCTCCAAAATTTTCACAGGTCTGTGCCAGGCTAATCAACATCCGGGCATCATCAAACTGTCCGTCATGATAAATTATTCCACCCTTCAATCCTTCTTTCTCGATATTGGGCAAAGCCTCAAGGGTTTCCTCCCGGCTAATATGATTCGAAGGGCCCAGTCCCATTTTCCCAGCCATCACATCATAAATTTTCAGTCCGATCGTGTAAAACGGTCCCTCCCACCAGTCGTAGGCCGGTATAATAAAGGATTGATTTCTCACCAGGTGGGGCGCGTTTCGGAGCATGAGTCCCCTTTCCTTCAAGGCCTCGAAAACCATGGATACATCTCCCTGTTGGAGGTATCGAACGCCTCCGTGGACCAGCTTGGTGCTTCGGCTGGATGTCCCCTTCCCAAAATCGTGTTGTTCCAGGAGAAGTGTCTTATATCCCCTGGATGCTGCATCCAGTGCTGTGCCCATTCCGGTGGCACCACCACCGATTACAAGCACATCCCATGATCCTGAGGCTCTTATCTCCTCTAGTATTGTTTTCCTGTCCATCGTTTATTCAGCCGGTTTCCAATTCCGGCTCCTTTCAAGGGCAATTGCCCAATTACAAATTAATTTTTCAACACTGTCTTTATCCCTTTCGGGCTTGAATACGGCATCTTCTTTCCACTGATTCCGGATCTCTTCTATTCCTCCCCAGAATCCAGTCGCCAGTCCGGCGAGATACGCAGCCCCAAGAGCGGTCGTCTCAGTAATGGAGGGTCGAATGACATTTTTCTGGAGAAGATCAGACTGGATTTGCATGAGAAGATTATTAACAGCTGCCCCACCATCTACCCTGAGTTCTTTTATATCAACCCCTGAATCCTCCTCCATGGTACGTATCACATCCAGGGTACGAAGGGCAATAGCTTCCAATGCTGCCCTGGCAATATGGGCATCCGATGTATCCCTGTTAATCCCGATGATTGTTCCAGTAGCATAAGGATCCCAGTAGGGTGCCCCCAGGCCGACAAAGGCAGGAACAAAAAATACACCACCATTATTCTCTACTTTACCGGCGAGTTTCTCAACCTCAGTCGATGTTTTAATTATTTTCAATTTGTCCCGAAGCCACTGAACCAATGCTCCAGCGACAAAGATACTCCCCTCAAGCGCGTAACTGACCTTACCATCAATTTTCCAGGCAATAGTTGTCAGCAGTTTGTTTTTCGAAGAGATTGCTTCCTCCCCTGTATTCATGACAACAAAACATCCAGTACCGTATGTATTCTTGGCCATTCCCTTCTCCATGCACGCCTGCCCAAAAAGAGCAGCCTGCTGGTCACCGGCAATACCGGCAATGGGAATTTCCGTTCCGAAAAGATCCGGGTCTGTATGTCCAAATATTTCACTGCTGGATCCAACCTCCGGCAACATGCTCTCAGGTATCCCGAATAATTCCAGAAGATCTTTATCCCATTCCAATGAATGAATATTGTACAGCATGGTACGGCTGGCATTGCTAACATCTGTTATATGGATTTTCCCGGCTGTTAACTTCCATACAAGCCAGGAGTCTATGGTACCAAATGCCAGCCTGCCCTCGTTGGCCTTTTCCCTGGCACCTTCTACATGCACAAGTATCCACCGGATCTTTGAAGCAGAAAAATAGGCATCAATTACAAGTCCGGTTTTTTCTTTTATGCTATCTTCCATTCCCCCCCGGATAAGTTCATTACAGTATGCTGCCGTTCTCCTGTCCTGCCATACTATTGCATTATGTATCGCACGACCTGTTTCCCTGTCCCATACAACCGTGGTTTCCCTCTGATTGGTAATCCCTATTCCCGAGATCTCAGCTGGCATAAGCCCCGTATCATCAAAAAGTTGTTTTATTGCGCTAACCTGGGATTCCCAGATCTCCTCTGCATTGTGTTCCACCCATCCCGCCAAGGGGAATATTTGTCTGAACTCCTTCTGGGAAATACCGGCAATCTTTCCCTCATGATCAAAAAGTATGGCCCGATTACTGGTGGTCCCGGAATCAAGTGATAGAATATATTTTCTCATTACCAGGTCGATTTTTCACCTGGCCTGTAAAACAATGGAATGCACAGGGTGTATAAAATTAGAAGGGAGGAACCAATCCAGGCTTCCCATAGGTTCCAATGCTTAAAGGGTCCGCCTAATGAGTAGATCCAGATCACGAAGGCGATCATGACATAAATATGTTGTCCGAATCGTTTGACCTTATAAACCTGTTTCAGGTAGAGCGGAACCATGATTAACAAAATCACCGAAATGACAAGAGTGCCAATGTATTTTCTATTGTCCGGGATAATGGCCTCTATTACCATATATGCAGCCACAATCTCGGAGGGAATGAGTTTCAGTAATTTACTTTTATAATCCTGGTTTACTTTTACTTCTCTGGCCATATTGTTAAATTTTCAGCTTAAGTTAGGTATTTTTAATAACTTCGAAACGCCAATTTTCAGTGATATGATTAAGAAGATATTCATCACCGGGGCCTCCGGATTTATAGGCAGGAACGTAGTCAAAAGGCTGAAGGACAAATATGAACTTACCCTTTTACTGTTGCCTGGTGAACCTGCTACCGGTCTCAGCGACCAAAACATCGTAAGAGGTGATGTTACCCGGTTGAAAAGTCTTTCCGGACTGATCAAAGGACATGATACAGTCATCCATATGGCGGGTGCGGTCGGTTACCAAAGCTGGAGAAAAACGCTGAGCATTAATGTCGGCGGGACTCGCAATGTTATGAAGAAGGCCATTAAAGCCGGAGTGATCCGTTTCATTTATATGAGTTCAGTATCTGTATATGGGCGGGTTCCGGATTTACGGATCGCAGAGGACCAGCCTTTTAAAAAAATACGGGACCCTTACGGGGATACAAAACTTGAAGCTGAACAACTGATTTGGAAACTGGCTGATAAAAACCGTATTGATCTTACTGTTCTCAGACCAACAGCTGTCTATGGAGAAGGGGATAATAAATTCCTCCCGACACTGACTGAAAATCTCAAATCCGGTAAATTCCGAATTATGGGAGATGGTAATCAATCTGTTGACCTCGTAAATGTGAAAGATGTTGCTGAAGCGGTTTACCTTACCCTCCTCAGACCGGAGAGTATCGGTCAGGTTTATAATATTGCAAATGAAGAAAATCCTTCCTGGAATGAATTTCTGAGGGCGATTAGCAAAGAACTGGATATTCCCTATAATGATCGTCATATTTCCTATAAGCTGGCTTACCGTGTGGCCGGCTTAATGGAATTTTTGTCTGTTTTCCGCAATAAACCCCCGAAACATAGCCGGTATGCTGTTAGGATGATTGGACAACAATATGATTATTCCATCCAGAAAGCCAGGGATGAACTAGGCTTTGAGCCCTCTGTCGATCTTATCACCGGGATCAGAGAAAGCATCAAATCCCAATAATATTCTTCCCGTATTTTCAAAACAACCATGTCGAGACTCCTGTTTTTTCTTTTTTTTAGTTTAACTACAATTTCAAGCAATTTCAGTCAGGATCAGGAAAGCCCGATTGAAAAGGAATCAGATCAGAAGGGATTATTGAATGCCACTGATGTCGTGGATTTTTTTGATACTCTCATTCTGTCTGAGATGGAAAAATTTCATATTCCAGGCCTCAGTTTGGCACTCGTACAGGACAGTTCCATCCTGTTTTCAAAGGGTTACGGAATGGCAAACCTGGATGAAAAGTCACCTGTTATTCCCTCGAAAACTGTATTCTATACAGGATCAGTTTCAAAATTATTTACAGCTACTGCTATTATGCAACTAGCAGAACAAGGTAAGTTGGGCCTCGATGATAACGTGAACGATTACCTGGAGAATTTTAAGATTGATGATAATTTCACGGAAGGAGTAAACATCAAAAATCTTTTGACACATACCGGTGGCTTCGAGGATAAAAACATAGGTATGGCTGCTTTGTCTCATGAGCAGTTACTCCCACTAAAAGATTTCCTTTCCTCTGGCAAGCAACCCCGGGTACTTCCACCCGGTAAGTATTTTAGCTATTCCAATTACGGGTATACTTTACTTGGTTACATTGTTGAACTTATTTCCGGTATACCATTTCATGCATACGTGAAAGAAAATATACTCACTCCACTGGATATGCATAACAGCAGTTTTAATTATAGTTCTGAGGTTTTCTCAGATCTGGCTTTTGCATATGCATATCGAAATGGAGAATATACCCGGATGCCAATTGTATACCTCAATGTGGGTCCTGCTGGTTCCTTACTTTCCACCTCTGCGGATATGTCCAAATTTATGATTGCACATCTTCAGCATGGGAGTTATCAGGGAAAAGAAATCCTTCAACCTGTTACAATAGATTTAATGCACAGCAGGTTACTCTCCCAGCATACAGAGCTGGCCGGTTGGTGCCATGGTTTTTATGAACGATTTATTAATGATGAAAGAATAATCGAACATGCCGGAGATATTGTGGGATACTCCAGCTTACTGGCTCTTATTCCTGAAAAAAAACTGGGCCTGTTTATTAACTACAATGGAGGTGAGGGAGTAGTGTACGGCTTTCGTGAGAAAATCATTGAGGAATTTATCCAACATTACTTCCCTGCTAATAGTGAAGGAGACGAGATTGCCAAAAAGGATGTTACAGAAGATCTAAACAGGTATACAGGCTCCTATGTTTTGAACCGATATTCCAGATTATCCATAGAAAAGATTATTAGTTTAGCAATGCAAGCAACAGTGGAGGTCACTGATGATAATGCATTGACTTTCAAAGTTATGGATGCATTAAAGATCCCTTCAAGTACTTGGGTTTGGGAAAAGCCAATGTTATTCAGGAATCCTGAGAACGGCAGGTTGCTCTCCTTTGTAGAAGATGAAAACGGGGATATAACCCATATGAACATGCGTTTCGGAACCCCTTCCAACTTTGAAAAGATTCCCTGGTATGCCCGGGGAAAGTTTCACTTAATCTTGATACTCTTCTTCCTGTTTGTCTACCTGCTAATCATACCAGGTTGGGCCCTTTCAAAACTGTTAAAACGCATTCGAAAAAGACCGCACCTTAGAGGAATAAGTCATGGAGGGACCAGGTTATTTACAATTATTGTTACCTCTTGTAATCTAATATTCCTAATTGGATTTCCCGGAGCCGTAGCTGGTGTGGGTGAAAATCTTGTCATCAGTGTTCCATGGATCATTCCAGCTCTGCTTGTGATTCCCTTGATCTCTATGGCAAGCCTGGGGATGCTGATTTACCTTGGAATTCAAAACTGGCGGGGAGACTGGTCTGTTTCCGGCAGGATCCAATACATTAGCCTCATCACAACAAGTTTTGTCTTCTTCTGGTTCCTGAACTTCTGGAACCTACTGGGCTTTAACTATTAATTTGATTCAGATGTTCAGTTTCACAGTAGGTTTTTAATTGCTGGAATAGCAGCCTCTGTCGGCGCCTGATTATGGTCTTAAAAATAGAAAATAAAAACCTGTATTTAGGATTCATGTCCACGTGGGCTTCATAGCGCAATTTCGTTCCCTGCCCCTGGTCTTCAAAAATCATATATGAATAGCTCTTCCTGATGATAAAAATGTTTTCTATAAATTCTCCGTAAACCAGTTTATTTTCACCAAAATCGTTTGTTACAGTTTGTATCCGATAGTTAACATTCTTGATAACACATTCATGGACCAGTCCATTTCTGTTTACCCGTTCATTTTCAAAATCCATTTGTGAAGCATCCTTATTAATTTTTAAGCGATATGACAGGTTGCTGGCGATCTCGTATACCTCCTCCTTCGAAACGTCAATATATCCTTCATAGCTAACAGGATGAATGTCTTTTTCAGGAAATATTGTTACAGGAAATTGGCTTATCCCGGCGTGCAGAAAATCAAGTAAAATATATTTGTATTCCACTTCCCCAATAGACTCATAAGTTATTTTTCCATCAGACAATTCCTGGGAATCTTTCATCATCAAAGGATAGTCCTCAGGGAAGCTTTGCAAGAGATTATCCGTAAATAGCATGTATTCTCTGCTTTCAATATTATTTTTTAAGAGTCTGTGTGCAAGAATAATATCTTCTCCATGAGGTTTTTCGATAGAACTAATTTTAATAAAGTCAAAGCTGCCAAGGTGAATTATGAATTTGAGACTCAGCTTGGAAGCTTCAGTGCAGGCTCCACAATGGCAAATTCTATGACTCTCATAAAACTTCAAGTGTGAATGAAATCCTATAAACATTTTCCGGACCTGCTCATGTATTTTCACTGGATCCGGAAGGTAGTTTTGCTTGTAAAAGAAAATTGCGTCCCCCTCAATTTCAGCTACTTTCATATCAATCAAATCAGCATTGATAATAATCTCCAGCAATTCGGAAATTATATGTTTACTGTGGGTTAAATCTGTCTGGTGAACAAATGCTGAAAACCCACTGATATCAGGTATAAATATTAATGAGGATCCATACGTCATTGAGCGGGATTTGCAAGTATTACGATGGCAAATAAAACGCTTGATAGTATTATACCAATCATAAAGACTGTATAAGCAACCCTGAGAAGCCTGTATTTTTTACCAATTACCCTTCCCAGGCTATACTGGTCTCTTATCATGCTTGAATAAAGATAATTGCTATCCTTCATCATTTCTTTAACAGCCCATTCATATTCTTCTGCATCCATATTGTAGAAGTTTCCAAAAAATAATAGGTTAACTTTTTGTTGATGAATATCGTCCTTGGTAAATTTTCCTGATGATATTTTGGGCCGGGTGGAAAGTATGGCAAAAATAATGGTAACCAGGCAGGTAGCTATGAAAACAACAGCTGGTAAGGTAATTACCGGGTAATCAGAAATCTTGCCCACACCCATAGAAACCAGGACCGTGAGCACAATGGAATTGATTGAAATAAGGATATTGGCCTTATTATCAGCAATGGAACTCAGGTTAATCTGATTTCTGGCCGTCAGGCGGAACATTGATTCCACTCCTCTCCCGGGCAGTTTTTCCTGTTTGATTTTCTCGGAAAGTTTCTGATTTTCTGTTTTTAGCTTTTTCATCCCCTTTTTACGTTTGGCCTTTATTTCATCCAGATTTTCGAGAATCAATTGCTGGTTTTTTTCTTTGCCGGGGAACAAGAATTCCTTGCCATATTCTGTAAAATAATCATGGTTCCTGAATAATTCAACTGTCTCTTCCCAATAGGTCTTCCTGCTCATTTTATGCTCTGAAATATTATTCCATTCTTTTCTTAGCAGGGCTGTTCTTTCCATATAAAAATCCTCTGACAAATAAGCCATATCTGCATCACAGAGCACTTCAGCCGGTTTGCTATTCCCAGGATCCTGTGGCATCCTTGTAGCCTGGATGCAATCCAGGACCCTGGCAATAATTTTTTCATCTACTTCTTTTGAAGCCAAAAAATTTCTGGCTA
>JAUUZM010000313.1 GCA_030589965.1 Bacteroides sp. | reverse complement strand
GGCCTGCAAGACATCCACATCGAAATTGTCACCTGGTTTGAGCAGAGTATTGATCGTATCAGGATAAAAATCAGATCGGAGGCTTGTATCCTCGAGATTATAGGAAATGTTGCGGATAGTATAGGGCTCTCCGGCCTCAACGGAGTAGGTCACCTGGGCCTGTTTTTTCTTGTATCTGACTGTATCCGTGATTTGGGCATCGTAATAGCCCTTGTTCCTCATGTACAGGTCCAATTGCTTATTATTGCGTTCCGACTCAAATACATCATACAGCACGGGAGCTTCTCCGATATTCCTGAGCCAGCGATTGAAACCGTTGTCCTTCTCTCCGGAAAGATTATACAAGCCCAGGTAAAATTTCATCCCCAGGATTTTTTTATTCGGTTTTGGTTTTACATAAGAATCCATTTCCTTCTGGTCAAGCTGCCCTTTTTCGATCTTCAGCTTGTATTTATCCAACAGGTATTCATCCTCAGCTACAAATTTTGTTGGTCTGCAGGAAGAAAGCGCAAGGATCAGTACAGCGGTGTAAACAAGAATATTTGAGTGGATTCTATGTAAACGGAGCAAAGTCAACGCGTATGATTTATTCGTATCTTGGTAGCAAATATACTTAACTTCAGGCACAAGAACCCTGCCATGCAAGACGGGTAATTAACAATGGCAAACCTCAGCAAAAACCATCAAAAAATCATTCGCAGCCTGTCCCGTAAAAAAGACAGGAATGAACTTGGACTTTTCCTTGTTGAGGGGGATAAAATGGTAAGGGAGGTTTTGAATCCCCTTGGCGGGGGAATTGCTTACGAGCTTAAGTCTGTAATTGGTACGCGGGACTGGCTGTCCGGGTTCGGGGGAAGTTTTCCCGGGGGAACAGAACAATTTGAGGTCGGAGCAGCTGAACTTAAACTCTTATCCACACTCCGGGAACCCAATGGAGCCATCGCAGTAGTGAAGCAAATGGAATACCGGCCTGATTTTGCCCAGATCCGTGGCAGGCTTGCGCTTGGATTGGAAAACATCCAGGATCCAGGAAACCTGGGCAGCATAATACGGATTGCGGACTGGTTTGGGATCAGGGATATTTTTTGTTCGGGTGAATCTGTGGAGCTCCATAACCCGAAAGTGATACAGTCCACCATGGGATCCTTTCTGCGGGTCCGTGTACATTATATAGAATTACCGTACGTTATTGGCAGGCTGCAGGAAGGGGATAAGGATTCAGAATATTACCCGGTCTTTGCTACCGGCAGCCAGGGAGTCAGCCTCTACCAGGCTACCCTTCCGAAACAGGGCATGATCCTCCTGGGAAATGAATCAAGGGGACTTTCAGAAGCTGTCTCTGAAATGGCAGACCAAACAATCAGCATCCCCTACCAGGATCCGGATATGCATCCCGAATCATTAAATATAGCAACAGCTACGGCTATTCTATGCGCTGAATTCAGACGGCAGGCTGGATCAGAGGAATGATTTTTTCAGGGATTTCCCGGGTCAGAAATTCAGATAGAATTTCTTATTCAAAATGAAAGCAAAGCATCACCACGTAGGACTGAAGCCGTTCGATGGAAGAGGAATATTTTGCACCTCCCGGATCATGAGCAAAAACATCTCTGAAGCCGGCAGAGACCTTCAGCTCGGGTGAAAATTTGAAGTACTGGAGAAATAGATCTATACCAAAACCGATCTCAAAATAAAAGTCAGGTTTTCTGAGCCGGATCTGGGCTGCGCCTGATTCCAGCTCCCTGCGAGCGGCCATGTCATACCGGAAGTTGAGACCACCGATCAGGTATGGTCGGTAATTATTAACCCGTTTCGATTTGTATTTTATCAGAAGAGGGAAATCCAGAAAATTGGATTCAAGGGTCCACTGGGCATTGAGTCCGACTGTATCATAAAATGAAATCTCCCTGGCACCAAAGGTTATCCCGGGTAAAAAACGAAGGGTAAAATGATCGTTCAGTCTCAGGTCGGAAACAATGCTGACCTGGAAGCCGGGCTTTGGACTGCTCACATCGGCAAATAAGAGGCTGTCTCCACTCTGTGCCGGCCGCGTGATACCAAAGTCCATTGTGTTCAGTCCAACCATAAAACCAAAATGGATCATTTTATAATCGTAGTTGGGATGGTTCTGGACCTTAGCCACCTGTCCGAAGGAGGAAAGGGAAATCGCCAGGAGCAATATTATGGCCAGATATATTCTTGGTGGATTCATTTACCTCTTTAAACGTTTCGATTCGTTGCTTATTATTTATGATCCGTTTTGTCTAAGTATGAATCTTTTATTACTGAATTTCTTCAGGAGAGTCATCCACTTGTTTTTCAAGTGAAGTGAGATAATTTTTTTTAACATCCGAAATGAACCCAAAGGATATATCATCCACCCTGAGCTCCCCTTTAGTGACGTGACCCAGGGCTGAAAAATGAAGTTGCTGTTCCATCATAAAATCAATGAATTCATCTTCCTGGGCCTCGTTGACTGTTACCACCACACGGCTCTGTGCTTCACCGAAAAGGAATGCGTCTTTCCGGATTTCCGCAGGAGAGGTGATGTCAAAACCCAGGTCCCTGGGGATGGCGCTTTCAACAAGGGTTACATATAATCCTCCATCTGAAACATCATGAGCTGAATTTACCATTCCCCCACGTATCAATTCCAGTACAGCCTTCTGGATTTTACACTCATATTCCAGATCAAAATGAGGAGGGGGACTGGCCTTAACCCCTTTTACCGAATAGAGGTAGAGGGAGCCGGCAATGTCATTAACGGATTTTCCAACAAGGAAGATCACATCTCCTTTTTCCTTGAAATCCAGGGACATCATATGCTGTTTTTCCTTAACGACACCAAGCATGCCGATCACCGGTGTTGGAAAAACGGGTTCGGTCTTACCATCTATTGTGGCCTGGTTATAAAAACTCACATTACCGCCGGTTACCGGAGTATCGAATTT
>JAUUZM010000301.1 GCA_030589965.1 Bacteroides sp. | reverse complement strand
TCATAGATGATCCCTATAACTCCAATGGGAACTCTTTTTTGTCCAATGCTTAGCCCATTCGGCCTTTTCTTCATGGATAATACTTCCCCGATGGGGTCTTCCAGCATGGCTATTTGTTTCAGGCCATCTGCCATCGATGCAATCCTGTCCGATGTCAACAATAGGCGATCCATTATAGCACCTTTCAGTCCGGCCTCCTTTGCATTCTCCATATCCGTCTCATTGGCCGATAAGATATCAGCCGTAGAGGCAATCAATTCCTCTGCAACACCATTTAAGACCAGATCTTTGGCAGAAGTTGATACCTGTGCCAGGAAGAGTGCTGCATCCCGTGCTTTTTTTCCCTTATCTAATAATTCCTTCATCTGAAAAATTTCTTTTGATTGATTTTATATCTCGGGTACTGTTGGTTACCCGGTAAAAAGAGTTCCTATTGTTTCACCATCAAGTACTTTTAAAATGTTTTTTGGCTTGTTCCCATTAATGATAACTGTATCGATGGCTTTTTCCTTGCAAATCTTAACGGCTGCTATTTTAGATGCCATGCCTCCCTTGGCGAAAGAAGATCCTATACCCCTGGCGGAATTCTCAATTTCTTCGGTGATCTCATGAACCTCGGATAGTATTTTGGCATCCGGATTCTGTTTCGGATCGGAGGAATAGAGTCCATCGATATCTGACAGGATGATCAGAAGGTCAGCATCTATCATGGCTGCCACCCGGGCTGAGAGCTGGTCATTATCACCGAACTGGATCTCATAGGTGGAAACCGTATCGTTTTCATTAATGACGGGTATGATTTTCATACTGATCAGCTGATTCAGGGTATTCTGGGCATTCTTAAACCGAGTCTCATCATCCAGTCCCTCCGGTGTCAATAATACCTGTGCAACCATCTTGTTATATTCATGAAAAAACCGCTGGTAGATCCTTATAAGTTCAACCTGGCCGATGGCTGCAAGAGCCTGCCTGGCAACCAGGTTGTCCGGGGGTTCATCCATTTTAAGCTGGCCGGCACCCACACCTATGGCGCCTGAGGAAACCAGGACAATTTCTTTTCCACAACTCATCAGGTCGGCAAGGACCATGGAGAGTTTATCCAGCCTTGTATAATTAGTTTTACCACCAGAAAAAGAGAGGGAGGATGTTCCTACTTTCACAACGATCCTCTCTTTGGAGGTTAATTTCTTTCTGTATTCGTTCATTTCTTATGCAATTATTCTTTATCCTTCCAGTAATGCTTTTAATGCAGCATCTGTTTTTTCAAAATTAAAGGCCGTCATTCGTTCATTCATTTTATCACTGATCTTGTCCAGGCAGAGATTCCCCAGGCTCCCCTCGTGGGTATGATCAAAGCTTAGCTCGCTGGAGAAAGTTTTGCTGCGTATTTGCTGGGCGACAGTTTGGTAAGCATCCCGGAAAGGAACCCCGTTCCCAACCATCAGGTTTACTTTGTCAACACTTGTAATGTATTTATACGCCGGATCCTCCAGGATGTCTTTTCGTACCTTAACTTTGAGCAGTACCTTTTCTGCCAGGTACAAACAGGTTTGAATTTCTCCGAAGGCCGGTATCAGATTTTCCTTAAGAACCTGGTAATCCCTGTGGTATCCGCTGGGAAGGTTGGTGGTAACCAGTTCTGTTTCATAGGCCAGAGATTTTATTTTATTGCATTTTGCCCTAATCAGTTCAAAAACATCCGGGTTCTTTTTATGGGGCATTATGCTGGAACCGGTAGTGTATTCTTCAGGGAACGATATGAAATTATGATTTTGTCCAAGATAAAGTGTGACATCCATTGCCATTCTGGAGAGAGTTCCTGCCAGGGAAGACAGGGCCTGGGAGGTAATTTTTTCAATCTTACCCCTGGCCATCATCGAGTGCATGGGGTTATAGCGCAAAGAATCAAATCCCAGTAATTCAGTTGTCATTGTCCGGTTAAGTGGGATTGAAGTCCCAAAACCAGCCCCGGCACCCAGGGGGTTCTGATTGGCCATTCTGTAAGCACCATATAGTATAATCAAATCATCACACAGGTCTTCTGCAAATGAACTGAACCACATCCCGAAACTTGCCGGCATGGCTACCTGGAAATGGGTGTAACCTGGCAAATAAACATCCTTGTGCTCTTCTGCAAGCATCATCAGGGCATTAAAAAGATCTTGTGCTGCAGCCGCAATTCTCCTTACTTCATCCCGAATAAACATATGAAGGTCTACGGCGACCTGGTCATTTCTTGAGCGGCCTGTATGTACTTTTTTTCCTGTATCACCAAGGCTTTCTGTGAGTGTTTTTTCTATTTGTGAATGGACATCTTCCACGCCGGACTGAATACGAAATTTCCCTTCGTCTACTGATGCTAAAATCTCCAGCAGTCCTATCCTGAGTTCATTTTTCTCCTTCTTTGTAAGGATTCCGATTGAATGGAGCATTTCAGCATGAGCAATGGTACCTATAGCATCGTATCGGGCAAGATACAGATCAAGTTCCCGGTCCATCCCAATCGTGAATTTTTCAATTTCCTTATTAACGGATACTCCTTTTTCCCAGAGTTTTTTCATTGTTTTCCCTGTTTATATTTTACAATTGTAGTCCTTCCAGCAACTGTATATATGTACTGATGCCCTGCTTTAATTCTTTAATAGAAATATACTCATCGGCTGTATGTGAGCGGCTGGAATCTCCCGGACCAATTTTCAGGGTAGTAAATGGCATAAGGGACTGATCCGAAAGGGTAGCAGACCCATAGGCTTCAAGTCCCATTTCCAAACCCTTTTGAACCAGTGGATGAGATTCCGGAATGGAGGAGGGATTTAACCTGAAGGAACGGGCTTCCACATTACAGGACAAATTTTCTTTGATAATCTCATATACCGACTGGTTGTCATACAGTTCATTGCTGCGGACATCCACAACAAAACGGCAGGCATCAGGAACTACGTTATGCTGTGTTCCGGCCTCTATCTGTGTTACCTGCATGCTCACTTTCCCCAGCCAGGGAGAACTTTCCTTAAAGCTGTAATTCCTGAACCAGTCCAGTTCCACCTGAGCCTCATATATAGCATTAATACCCTCACCGGATGCAGCATGGGCGCTTTTACCGGAAACCAGGCAGTCCAGAACCATTAATCCCTTTTCAGCAATCGCCATATTACACTGGGTGGGCTCGCCAACAATACCCAGGTCGATTTTCCCAAGTTCTTCAAGGATACTTGATACCCCGTTTTTCCCGGAAATTTCTTCTTCAGCAGTTGCGGCAAAAACAATATTAAAAGGCAATTCTGCCTGGCCGGAAAAATGTAAGTAGGTGGCGAGAAGGCAGACCAATGAAGCTCCTGCATCATTGCTTCCAAGTCCATAAATAATATCATCCTCAAGAACTGCTCCGTAGGGATCTTTTGTCCATCCCTCCACTGGCTTTACGGTGTCAATATGTGAATTAAAAAGTATCGTGGGAAGCTGATCTGAAATATGATGATGCAACAAAATATTATTATCCCTGCGAACAGGTTTCTGTCCCATTTCCCGAAGAAATGCTTCGAGATGGTCAGCTGCCAGTTTCTCATCCCGGCTCACAGAAGGAATGGAAATCAGCTTACGAAGTAGCTGAACAGAAAGGTCGATATATTTATCAGTATCCAATATTACTGAAGGTGGTTTATGATTTAAGAAAAGGCAGCTGGAATATTTCTTTTATTTCAGCTTTTCTATTTCATTATAGGAAGTAATTATACCCTTAATCACCGCCGAGCTGAGTCCGAAGTGCTCCATTTCGTTCAAGCCGGCAATGGTACAGCCCCTGGGGGTGGTCACC
>JAUUZM010000169.1 GCA_030589965.1 Bacteroides sp. | reverse complement strand
TATTCAGCCTGACAGGTAACCTGGTTATGGCTCAGAACACTATGCCGGAGGTTCTTGATGAGGGAACACTTCAGGAGCAGCAAGATTATATTCAGGAAAAAACCAGAATTTATCAGGATTTCAGGGCTATCCGGGAAGACATGTTTCAGAAAATTAAACGGAACTCACTGGATTCTCTGACCGCTGCCAAATCTGATATTCTGGAACTGGGAAATCAATTACGTAAGTATGGGATACGGATTGATTCCCTTCAGTCAGATCTTCAGACTACCAATTTCAATCTTGATGAGGCCATAAAGAACAGGGACAGGATGACCTTCATAGGCATGCCTGTAAACAAAGCCCTTTACAATTCGATAATGTGGATTGTAATAGCCGGACTTCTGGTATTAACTGTCTTACTATTCCTGACCACTAAAAGAAATATCACTACCACTATCCGAACCAAAAAAGATCTTGAAGAAACCCGGGAAGAATTCGAGACTTACCGTAAGGAGTCCCGCATACGCCAGGAACAGCTGGTTGTAAAGCACCATAATGAATTACGAAAACTGAAAGGGTAATAATCCTAAATCAAATTCTCAGGCAATGAAAATAGCCATTACCGGTGCCAGTGGTCATGTAGGAGCAAATCTGTGCAGAACCCTGCTTGAAAAGGATCATCAAATAAAAGTATTGGTGAATCAATTCACCGACAGCATTGAATCCCTGGATATTGAAAAGATTCAAGGGAACCTTCTTGATCCCGGTTCCCTGAAAGAATTGGCCGACGGTGCAGAAATTTTCATTCATCTTGCCGCCAGTATTTCCATCAACGGTAATCAGCAGATTTTTGACACCAATGTTAAAGGCACACAGAATGTAATAAATGCATGTCGTGAATCGGGAGTAAAACGCCTTATTCATTTCAGCTCCATTCATGCCCTGGTTCATGATCCCCTGGATGAAGTCCTGGATGAAACCAGGCCCCTTGCCATTAAGGATCATATTATCTATAACAGGTCAAAAGCTGTAGCAGAACAGGCCATTCAGCAGGCAGCAGCCGGGGGACTCGATATTGTGATTATTAATCCCACTTCGGTTATGGGACCAAACGACTTTAAGCCTTCTCTAATCGGTCAGGCAATCCTTCAGCTTTATATGGGGAAAATTCCTGCTTTGATCCCTGGTGGTTACGATTGGGTTGATGTACGAGATGTAGTTTCCGGGACAATTAAGGCAATACAAAAAGGCAAAAGCGGTGAAAGTTATCTTCTTTCCGGACATTATATACCCCTGTCGGACATATATGAAATGCTGAGGAAAATAAAAGGTGGCGGCAAAAAACTTCCTCTGATTCCCTTCTGGCTGGCCAGAATTGGAGTGCCTTTTCTTGGCCTTTGGGCGGGTATTACCCGAAGCAAACCACTCTATACCAGTGAATCAATAGAGATTCTAAAAACAGCCCATCCCAACATCAGCAGCGATAAGGCAGCAAAAGATCTTGGATATACCTCAAGACCATTTGAAGAAACCCTTCAGGATACCATCGAATGGTTCAAAAACAACCATTATCTTTAGTCTCCTATGAGTTCCCAGCATTACTACCTCTTTAGCTGGATATGGACCGGAATAGCAATAGTCTTGCTTCCAATTCTATTAAATATTACAGCTCCCTATGGCAGACATTCTCGGCTGGACTGGGGACCAATGATTCCCAATCGGGTAGCATGGATTGTTATGGAACTGCCCTCCCTGATCATGTTTATCACCTTTTTCCTCCTGGGTCCCAATCGGATAAATATTCCCTTGCTTGTATTCTTCCTCCTATATACCATCCACTATACCCACCGTGCTATAGTTTTTCCTCTCCGAACCCATACTTCGACCAAATTAATGCCCCTGCTTATAGCATGTCTGGCCATTTTCTTTAACCTGATTAATGGATTTCTTAATGGATTCTTTTTCGGCTCTATTACTGAGGGATATTCATTAGAATACCTGTATGATATTCGTTTTATTCTGGGTGGTATTATGTTTGTGATCGGTATGGCAATCAATTTCAAATCCGATAACATCCTTCTGGCACTAAGAAATTCAGGAAAAAAAGGCTATTCAATACCTACAGGTGGATTGTTTAAGTATGTATCCTGTCCCAATTTTTTTGGTGAGATTCTTGAATGGGCCGGCTTTGCGATTATGACCTGGAGTCCGGCTGCCCTTGCTTTTTTCGCATGGACATTAGTCAATCTTTTGCCCAGGGCACTGGATCACCATAAATGGTACATTGCAAATTTTGAAGATTACCCACCTGAAAGGAAAGCATTAATTCCTTTTATTCTGTAACCAGGACGCTGCTTTTATAAAGAAACGCTGCATTATTTCATTCTGCTCAGAACAGAAAGCAGTAAGTGAATATCATCTTCCTTCAAAAGAGCTATACGTTCCAACACCCGGTTATACAGTGCCGGATTACGGTCTGCTTCAATACGTTTCAAGAGTTCCTTTGATCTGTCCATCACTGTTTTGAATTCATTTTGATTTGGACTTTTTTCAGGTAATTTTTTATCCCTTTCGGGGGAAGTTGAAAGAGTGTAGGCATAAAGCATAACTGCCTGTCCAAGATTCAAAGAAGGATAGGTCTGCACCATGGGAATTGTTGATGCGATATCACATAGACGTAATTCATCGTTGCTGAGACCGGATTCTTCCCGGCCAAACACTATCCCAACATTTCGAATAGAATTTCCTTTTGCCTTAATAAATTCAGGCAATTCAGTGTTGGCGTGAAAATCAACTCTTGCATCCCGGATCTTGGCTGTTGTAGCAATGCTCAAATCGATATCTGAAAGGGCTTCTTCTAGCCTCGGGAAGATCTCAGCTTCTTCAAGTATTTCTCCTGAAGCATGGGCCAGCATTTTTGCTTCCATGCTTAAATGATCACATGGATTGACAAGTCTCAAATTACTGTATCCCATAGTTTTAATGGCCCTGGCTGCAGCTCCTACATTTCCCGGAACTGCAGGTTCAACAAGAATGAAATATGTGTTCATACTGAGATAAAGATAAACAACCTCATCCTTTTAATCTACTTTTGATTTAAACTATTGATATGATTAAGATAGTACAAACACCCAGCACAATTACCGCTGCTGGTAACAAGCCTAAAAAAATTGAAGAGTATTTTGGCCTTGTAAATTCAGTTAATGATGATCTCAGTATTGCCCGGATGAACAGTCCTGCCGGATGGGAAGAACCCTGAAGGTGGAGCCCAGTATGTTGCAGTCTGCATCCCGGCATTTTCAGTTGATACGGTGAACAGGGACTGAAAATTTCGGAAAAGAATAGTAATTTCATAGGCATATTAATTCCATTCTATGAAATATTCTGAATCTGACCTGCTTTTTAGGCTTGAAAACAGGATCCCCCCCTATTATGTAAGCCTGAACGGCCAACCAAAATTTTATACCCTCTGCAGCATGTTCTTTGAAGCTGCTGCTACACACGCAAATAGCCTGGGTTATGGATATGACGACATGAAGCACGACGAGGTTTACTGGGTGCTTTCCCGTTTTCAAGTGATCATGCATTCATATCCCCGTATGGATCAATCCGTTATTATCGAGACCTGGCCAAAAGGAGCAAACAAGCTGTTTTTCATGAGGGATTATCGCATGCTCTCCGAGGATATGCAACTCATTGCCCAGGCAACAACGGCCTGGCTGATTCTGGATAGAAATACAGGCAGGCCAAAAAAAATTGAGGATGCCAACTTGCATGAGTTGATCATTAAAGATCGGCATGGAATTGAAAGTCTGCCGGGAAAACTTCCTGTAATATCAGAGCCTGACCGGGCGAGATCTGTTACTGCACTCTATTCTGACCTTGATATTAATATGCATGTCAACGCTGCTAAATACATAGAATGGATTCAGGATTGCTACGATGAAAAATTGTATAAATCTCACAATGTCAGCGAATTTCAGATTAATTATCAACTTGAAACAAGGTTTGCTGAAGAGATTAGCATCCGCATGAAAAACCTTTCTGAAGATGACCCGTATGAGTATTTTGAAGGGATCCGGGCAAAAGATCAAATGGCAGCATTCCGGGCCAGGTTAAAATTTGACGAATTCAAATAATACCAGGAATGTTGGATTTCGCTCTGCTAAGGACTCTGATGAGAAATAAATTATATACAAACTTTAAATACTTACACTTCCTTCTCACATGAAATTGACTTCGTATATATTTCTTGTACTCCTTACCCTGGCATCTCTCAATACCTTGAATGGACAGGATGTGTGGGACAATTCTACACGAGCCCTGTATATCCTGGATATCGCAAAATATATCGGATACGATGATGACATTCAAAGTCATGCAGATTTTAAGATTTCAGTCCTCGGAAAAGACAACGAGTTTATAATGGAGCTCTATGAAATGGCCAAAACAAGAGAATTCATTCAACAAAAACCCATCAAGATTTTCCAGTATCCCGAACTCGACAATATTGAAAAAAGCCATATTCTATATGTAAACAAAGAGGAAGGTTTCAATATGAAATCCGTTCTGAACCGGTGCAGAGGAAATAATACCCTGGTTATAGGGGAGGGTTATGATTTCAATGAAGGTATGCTGAATTTTGTGGTCTTTGAGGGACAGCCTCGTTGGGAGGTTAACCAGGAGAAACTGAATGAGGAGGGACTACAGGTCAGCGAGGCATTTCTGTTTGCTTCTGTAAAGACCCGGGAGGACTGGGAAGAATTATTCAAGGTAACCGAGGTAGCGCTGGTCGAAGAAAAAGAAGTGACAAAAGAACAGAAAATTGTTATTGACTCTCAGCAGGTTGAGATCGAGGAACAGGAAAAAAAGATTTTTGAACAACAGGAACTCCTTCGAAATCTGAATACTGAGATTGAGGCTAAACAAGAGACGATTGAACAGAAAACCATTGTACTCGGACGGCAGGTGAAAGAAATCGACAAGCAAAAAAGTACCATCTCCACCCAGGAGACAGAAGTAGAAAAACAGAAAGCTGTACTCCAGGAACAATTGGGAGAAATAGCTCTCAAGGAATCCAGGATAGCAGTACAATCCACCCGTATATCCGAACAGGAAACTGTATTGATTTCCCAGCTCCGTGCCATTGAGAAACAGAAAATGCTGATTTGGTTCTTTGTCGTGGCTCTAATTCTTGTATCCGGACTAGGTTACTTTATTTACAGGGGTTACAAAATCAAGAAAGAAGCCAACATTAAATTAAAAGAAAAGAACAAACTGATTTCTGAACAGAAAGATGAGATCCAGCTGCAAAAAGAGCAGGCAGAATCCCAGCGTGATCAAATCACATATCAGAAGAAACATATAACCGATAGTATACAATATGCCCTCAGGATACAATCAGCCCTTCTTCCAGGGCTGGAACTATTCTCAGACAAGATTGATCATTTTGTACTATACAAGCCAAGAGATATTGTAAGTGGTGATTTTTACTGGGTCTCTGAGGTAAATGACAACAAACAGGTGATCATTGCTGCAGATTGCACCGGTCACGGTGTTCCCGGAGCATTTATGAGCATGCTGGGGGTGAGTTTCCTGAATGAGATTATTCTCAGTAAAGGCATCATTCAGCCGGACCTTATCCTGAATAATCTCAGGGATGATGTGATGCGTTCACTGAAACAAACTAAGGATGATGGTGGGGTAAAGGACGGTATGGATATGTGTGTCTGTCTGCTTGATATGGAAAATAAAAGCCTTCAGTTTGCCGGTGCCAATAATCCACTCTGGATGGTAAGTGGGGGGGAATTAACAGAGATCAAGGGAGATAAAATGCCGGTGGCTGTCCATGAAAAGATGAGGCCGTATACCAATCACTGGGTCGACTTGAAAAAAGGGGATACTTTTTATATTTTCTCAGATGGCTTCGTTGATCAGTTTGGAGGACCACATCAGAAAAAATTTCTTAGTAAAAATTTCAGAAAAGTACTTTGTGTCCTTCAAAATAAATCAATGCTGGCTCAGGGGGCAGAGCTTGATCAAATCTTCGAGGAATGGAGAAAGAATGTTGAACAGATTGATGATGTAACTGTTATCGGGGTCAGGGTATAGTACCCAATCCTTTTAGTTTCCCCTACTGGCAATCGTAAGAGGTATGGACGCTTCCAATACTTTCTGAATAGCTTTCCCTATCTGCCAGTTCGTCACCGCAGGAAAGTAATCCTGGACTCCTGGCCGTTTCAACTCCATTTGTAGTTGTTACAAGTTCACATGTTTTGCAATCATCCAATAATTCGCAGGATGAAAAAGCCAGACACATCATGAATGTTAAGGTCAGGACCTTGAGAATGCTCTTTTTCATAGCTTTGTATTTCTCTCAAATATAGAAAGAATTCCTCTGCCAGGCAAGTGCTACATTGTTGATAACTTGGGATTTATCCCTTTCCCAATCTCTGAGATTTTTTACCAGATCATTTGCCAGACACCGATTATTCCACCCATTATAGTCAGCCAATTAATTGTAGAAATGTCTATCACTTTATTTTTTGTTTAACAATCTGATTTTCTATCATAGCTATCACAGTATATATTTAACATATCATTTGGTTCATGATATTCAACATCTGTTACTTTTAAAAAACATGCTATTTTTATACGATAAACCAGCCACCTCTTCCATGAAAAAAACTGCCTTCACCTCTTCAGCTCTTTCAATCATGTCACTCATCATTGGAATGATCTTTCTTCTCTATGATCTCCCTTACAGCTATTATATTCTGGCACTCAGCCTATCGCTGCTCGCTGCATCGCTGATCATTTTTTACAGTATTGACAAGCAATACATGTATATCCTGGGTGCTTTGTTTTGTCTGCTGCCTATGGGGGGATTGGTTTTGCGTCAGCTAAACCTACCGGGGGCGGATTTACTTGTAACGGTAGGTTTAATCATGTTTGCAATATTGTTTATTCCCTGGTTCACCCTTAGGTGCTATAAGGGGTGATCATTCATTTCTTATTGAGCTTTGGCTTTTAGCGTACTGGTGAACCTGCTGTGCAGAATGGCCCAGAACAATGCCGACAAAATAACTGTTCCCAGTCCAATAAGCGGATTAATAAATGAATTCCTCAGTCCCATCAGAATAAGTTCCGGTGAAACATCCGCAGCTTCAATAATCGCATTTAATGCCTGGATAAACCCAACAAGTTGGGTAAGTATTCCCCAGACAAATCCAAAAATTCCCAAGAATAATATGGCATGATGAGAACGGATGAATG
>JAUUZM010000274.1 GCA_030589965.1 Bacteroides sp. | reverse complement strand
TGAGGAGGACCACCAGAACGGACTGGCTCACTTCCTGGAGCATATGGCCTTTAATGGTACCAAACACTTCCCCGACAAAGGAATTATAGATTTCCTGGAAAGGCACGGTGTGGCCTTCGGTGAAAATATCAATGCATATACCAGTCAGAACCAGACGGTTTATAACCTTTCCGATGTTCCGGTTAATAAACCTGGAATTATGGATTCATGCCTGCTCATCCTTAATGACTGGTCCAATTATCTGTTATTGACCGAGGAGGAGATCGACTCGGAACGGGGTGTGATTAAGGAAGAGTGGCGCACCAGGCGTACGGCTCAGTTCAGAATGTACAAGGCTTCTATGCCCTATCTCTATCCCAATTCAAAATTTGCAGAAAGAGATGTGATAGGCGACTTTGAAGTTTTGGATAATTTTGAATACCAGGCGCTTCGGGATTTTTATCATAAATGGTACCGGACCGACCTGCAGGCCATTGCCATGGCAGGCGATTTTAATGCAGAGGAGATGGAGAAGAAAGTAATAGATCTTTTTTCACAGATACCACCCGTTGAAAATGCACCTGAACGACCCTTCTTTGAAATTCCTGATCACAATGAGCCGGTATACGGTTTGGTGACCGATAAAGAAGCTGCCCAAACCCTCATCAGGTATATGATTCGTCATCGGAAAAGTGAGGAAGGACCTGAAACAATTATGGATTACCGGGAGAAGTATATACATCAGCTTTTCAATGCCATGATTGGGCAGAGACTTGAAGAACTGGTACAAAAGGGAGATCCTCCTTTTGTGGTTGGGGTGATCAACTACGGGGAATTCGAAAGAGGCTATGAAGCATTAAGTGCCATAGTAATGCCAAAACCCAACCAGGAAGAGCTAGGGTTCTCAGCCCTTATGACTGAACTGGAACGCGTAAAAAGACATGGATTTGTTCTGGGTGAACTGGATCGGGCCAAAGCCGAGATTATGACCCGGTGGGAAAAGTATTATAAGGAGCGTGATAAGATCAGTAATGATGAATATGTGAATGATTATGTAAATCATTACCTGGATGGAGATGCCTATGTTTCGGCAGAGAATGGTTATATGTATGTTCAGGGAATTCTGCCCAGCATAACCCTGGATGATTTTAATCAGCGACTGGAGAAGTGGATTACTGAAGAAAATCAGGTACTGGTTGTACAGGGACCGGAAGGGGAGGATGTTGAACATTTAAGTGAAGCAGCAGCACTGGCTATTCTTGAGCAGGTGGAATTGGCAGAAATTGAGCCCTACGAGGATGCTGAACTGGCCGAATCGCTGGTAAGCGAGGAGCTGGCACTTGCAGCTATAATTTCCACAAAAGAGGTTCCGGAATTTGGTGCAGTTGAATGGACCCTTGATAACGGGGCAAGGGTGGTCTTCAGGCATGCCGATTTTGAGAAGGACCAGGTCCAGATACGCGGGTACAGCAAAGGAGGAAGTTCGCTCTATGGGGATGACTATGTGCCTTCAACTGATATGCTTACTTCACTGATTAGCTATTATGGAGTGGGTGATTTTGATGCCACCGGTTTGCAGAAGATGCTGTCCGGCAAGAATGTTTCACTTCAAATGAGCCTGAGGAATATGTCTGAGGGACTTAACGGGACTGCCAGTCCAAAAGATATGGAGGCCCTGATGCAACTTCTATATCTTCATTTCAATCAGCCCAGGTTTGACGTTGAGGCTCATAAAGCAATTGTTGCAAGGTACATGGCTCTGGTAGAGAACATGAATAACGATCCCCAAAAAATCATGGGAGATTCCCTGAGTTTAATCCTTACAGATTACCATCGCCGCAGCAGGATATTGGACCAGGAATTTCTTAAGGAAATTGATTTTGATAAGATCGAAGAAGTATACACGGATCGATTTGCCGATGCAAGCGATTTCTTTTTTATCATAGTAGGTAATATGGACCAGGAAGAGGTGAAGGTTCTGGTTCAAAAATACATCGGAGCCATTAAGGACCTGGACCGTAATGAAATGTGGATAGATAATAAGATCTATGAACCTGAAGGAATTGTGGAGAAAACCATACCTATGGCACTGGAAACACCCAAGGCAAACGTAAACATTGTAATCAATCAGGAGATGGAATACAGTCCCTATAATCGCATGGTCATGCGGGTAATTCAGGATGTCCTGGATTTACGCTATGTGGAATCGATTCGGGAGGAAGAGGGTGGAACCTATGGCGTTGGAATCAGAACATCCCTGGGTCGATGGCCTCTTGAAAAAGCAACCATGCGCATCTCTTTTGATTGTGATCCTGCACGATCCTCCGAATTAAAAGAGAAAGTATTTGAAGAACTTGAGACGCTGGCTAAGAAGGGTCCCTCAGAGGTGGATCTTTCTAAAACAGTGGAGAACATTCTGAAGTCCCGGGAACAGAGTAAAGATCACAATGCCTATTACCTGGGGGCCATTTATTCATATTACGTACACGGCATAAACTTTGATGATCCCGACAACTACGAGAATATCGTAAAAGGACTGACCACCAAAGATGTGAAGAAGGTCATGAAAGCTTTCTACAAGAATCCAAATATCGTAGACGTAGTCTTTGAACCCGAGGAGGAGGTGGCGGAATAGCCTACTCTTGTCCCTATTTTTGACGGAGAGAAAGGAACCTGTATCCAATACCTCTGATACTCAGGAAATGCTTGGGTTTTGAGGGATTTTCTTCCAGTTTTTTACGGAGATCCATTATGAAATTATCAACTGTTCGGGTGGTGGGCATGGCTTTGTAGCCCCAAACTTCATTTAGCAGATCATGCCGGTGAATGGCTTTTCCTTCATGTCTGATAAGATATTCGAGTATCGCAAACTCTTTTGGGGATAAAGAGACTTCATGACCACCTACATGAGCTTGAAGTTTAACAAAATCAATCCTGACATTTCCGAATAAATAGTATTCAGGTGCAGCGGGTTCATCTGTTGTTCTTCTGAAGGCAGCTCTGATTCTGGCTAATAGCTCCGGCAGACTGAATGGTTTGGTGATATAGTCGTCAGCTCCGGTGTCAAGACCTGAAACCTTATCCATTTCTGAACCCCTGGCGGTAAGCATGATAATAGGAAGTTCGGGATTCTCCTTTTTTATTGTCCGGCAGATTTCATATCCGTTTAAGCCCGGAAGCATAATATCCAGTAACAAAAGACCAATATCTTTCTCCGTGGCAAGTTTTAATCCCCTCTTCCCGCTGGTTTCTGTAATGACCTGGTATCCCTCGAATTCAAGGTTATCTTTCAAACCTTCCAGGATACTGATATCATCCTCTATGATCAAGATGGTTTTCATCCTTTTATTGTTGAAATAAAATTACTGAAAACTTACTTCCTTTTCCAACTTCACTTTCAACCTTTATTTTTCCACGGTGTGCTTCTACAATCTCCTTCACAACGGTTAGCCCCAGGCCTGTACCTGTTATATTGCCGGAATCATTTCTTTCCACGCGGAAGAACTCTTCAAATATTTTTGTCAGATTTTCTTCTTCAATACCAATTCCCTCGTCCTCAAACTCAGTAATCAGTGAACCGGAATCTTTATATAACCTTACCCTGATATTCTTTGAATCTCCTGAATACTTTATGGCATTATTGAGCAGATTAGAATATACCAGATAAAATTTTTCCGGATCGACTTTTGCTTTTATATCCATATCAATCTCTGTTACCAAATTGAATCCTTTTTTTTCCAGCCAGTAATTCATGTCCGTAATGGCTGCATGCAGGACTTCGGATAAATTGGATTCAACCAGATGATATTCCTGTTTGGCCTTTTCCATTTTTGAAAATTCCAGGATATTGTTGATCATTCGCGAAAGCCGTTCACTCTCATTCACCACGACAGACAGGTATTTTATTCGACCGCTTTCAGATTTCACCCTTTTCATCATCAGGGACTCAGCATACATGCGGATCGATGTAAGAGGTGTTTTTAATTCGTGGGTTACATTGGAAACGAAATCAGATCTTAGTTTTGCCAAACGTTTCTCTCTGGCAATGTCTCTTAATATCAATACAACTCCCAGGAACATTGCCAGAAGCAGCAAAACAGAGGCAATGCCATAGATCCAGCTTCTCCGTTTAATCAGGTCGTTGATCAGGTCTTCATTCTGAAGTTTAACCCGCATGGTCTGGCCGGGAAAATAAGGATGCAGCTGAGAGGAGTAAGAAAGATTGTTAGCAGCTGTATTGGAGGAGTATCCGCTTGGAAATTCAATGATATATTCAAATTCCAAACCATCCTGAAGTCCTGTTTTTACGATCGCATCAAACAGGCTATTTCGGTCAATAAGAAATCCTGTGCTATTATTATCTCCTTTATTCACCAGAAATAACTCCCGATTATTACCTGATAATGAATTGATTATTCTAAAACCACTGCTATCTGTATATTGTGCATCCACAACCCCTTCTCTTACCATCCCTGAAAGATCCTTTCTATATTGATTCAAAAATTGAACCTGCTGATCTAATTCCTTTATCAGTCTGTTCATATGTGATTTTTTTCCTGGATTACTGAAGGAATTATTTTCCAACCAGGCAGTTGCGAGAATTAATAAGTCTTCAGTGTGAAAATTCAGGGGAATTGACCCTTCCTCCATTTTTTCAAGGGAGAATTCAACGAGCGGTGCGATTGATTCAAGGTTCTCCGCATTCGTATGATTTAACAGATGGGAAAAGGCAT
>JAUUZM010000131.1 GCA_030589965.1 Bacteroides sp. | reverse complement strand
GTGCAGTCATGCAATTAATACTTGCTATTACCGGTATTGAAACCTGTTTCTTGACATTTTGAATCATTTCAAGATATGCAGCCGTGCTTTCTTTTGGTGCCTCCTCATACTGGTAGAAGTCAAGACTTTCAGGGTAAAGATCACTACCTGAATGCATCTGGTTGAGTCTGGCTTGTTTTTCGAGAACGATTTCTTCTTCGAACAAGGATTTGAGCACAATGGCTGCAGCACCGTTCTGCTCCAGATTCCTTATGGACTCTATTTTATCCGTTAGTCCGGAACTTCCGACAATTATCGGGTTACGAAGTTTCAGTCCAAGATAATTTACCGACAGGTCTGCCATGTCAGAGGGGTTTTAGTTTCAAACAAAAATAGTGATTTTACTCAAGTTCCTTTCGACTGTAGAAGTTTATAGAATTGTTAATTTCATTACCATTTGAAAGTTAGGCTATTACAGGATAAATCTTTACATTTGCTTTTAATTACTAAAACTACTGAATATGAAAAAGGTTCTGTTCTTCTTAATAATTGGCTCCCTTTCTTTCTCCGGATGTAAGTTCATTAATGAAAAGGTGCTGAAAAAGGGCAGCGATACCCTGGATGTATACATTTATAATCTTGAGCAGAAAGTAGCCAACCAGGATGCTGAACTCCAGTCCTCACTGGCCCAGATACAGCGGCAATCTCAGTCCAAGATTGATTCCATAATAAAATATTACGAAGCTGAAATTTTAAGCGGGAAACCAAAACCTGCAGCAAGCGGAACCTATTACCTGATCGTGGGTAGTTTTAAAACTCCGGACTATGCAACGAATTTTTCTGCCAAGATTGGAGGCTTGGGTTATGCGACACAGATCATCTCCATGGGATACTGGAACCTGGTGTCCGCAGCGGCCCATACTAATATCCGTACAGCATTAGAGGAGCTTGAAAGTCTTCGGGACAATGTTTCGTATGATGCGTGGATCTACGTGCCTTAGCAAAATTAATTTTGCAGAGACAGTACAAAACAAAAGGCCTGATCAAGATGACCAGGCCTTTTGTTGTATTATATGTGATTGTGGCAGTAGCTTCTAAGAGCTGCCTGTCATAATGAAGAGTGGCTGGAATTCGAAACTCTTGTAATGAGGTCTCAGGCGATCAACGTTATAATGCTTCTTGACATCAACCAGTTTTTTGGAACTTGTTACAACATCAAGTGGGGCATTATCATAACGTCCGTTTCTCAGAACAACAAGTCTTCCGTGAATCCCTTTGAGGATCAGGTCAAGGGCCAGGTTACCGTAAGCCATAGGAACGATGGAGTCGATAGCATCGGGGTCTCCACCGCGAACCATATATCCGAGTTTCTGAGTAATAGTGTTGATACGAACCCCATTATTGAAATTGGAAGACAATTCCTTAATCTTTGCTGAGACTACATCTCCTATCCCACCCAGTTTGGCATGGCCAAACATGTCTTTTTCCGTATCCGTAAATGACATTTCCTTCATATCCTTGATCATCGCTCCTTCAGACACCAGGACAATAGAATATTTACTTGGGTTCCTGTTCCGGTCATCCACCATTAACTCAGCCAGGTGATTAAGATCAAATTTATGCTCGGGGATTACACATCGGTTTGCTGCACCTGCCATTGTCGGAAGCATAGCAGTATATCCTGCATAGCGACCAAATACTTCGAGTACAAGGATACGTTCATGTGATCCAGCAGATGTACGGATGATATTACACATATGGATGGTACGTGTGATGCAGGTACTGAAACCAATACAGTAATCCGTTCCCGGTACATCGTTATCCATGGTTTTTGGTATGGCAATAACTTTCACACCTTCCTGGTACATTCTCACCGCGTAACTAAGGGTGTCATCACCACCAATAGGGATCAGAAAATCAACACCCAGCCATTCAAGATTTTTAAGAATCTCAGGGGTCAGGTCATTGATCTCTTTATCATAAGTGTCCTTTAAATGAAGAGGAACGGTTGTAGCGGGACAATGGCTGGGACGTGTCCTTGAGGTATGAAGAAATGTTCCACCGGTTCTACCGGCACGATTCACAATTTCTTCGGTGAGCTCAATAACATTAGAAGAGTTATCAAATTTCTTGTCACGCTGAAGCTCCATAAGTCCGGCCCATCCTCTTCTCAGTCCGATTACACGGTAATCTTCCCTGAGGGCGCGAATAGTAATCGCACGAATCGCCGGGTTCAAGCCAGGTACATCACCTCCACCAGTGAGGATTGCGATGGTGCCTTTGATCTTTTTTGTATTAGCCATATCAATATGCTTTAAAACATTTTTCTGAATTCGAGCCACAAATATAGTGTTTATTTCAATTCACTGACAGAGGGGATATTAGTTTAAAAAGAATTAAAATAAACGCTTCATTTTCCTACTTTTGCAAAGCCACATGAGCATGGAAAAAAATAAAATACCGGTCACTATAATTACCGGGTTCCTGGGAGCCGGTAAAACCACCCTTTTAAATGAACTAATCAGGGAGTACCCTGAGAAGAAATATGCCATTATTGAAAATGAATTTGGCGAAATAGGGATTGACAGTGAGATGGTTATAAATATAGATAGCAACAATATCTGTGAGCTAGCCAATGGCTGTATCTGCTGTACATTAAATGATGATCTGGCAGATCTGCTGAAGGATCTGTTGAATTCAGGCAAACCGTTTACCCACCTTCTCGTGGAAACCACAGGTATTGCAGATCCTGCAGGGGTTGTCCAGACCTTTTTTGCGGATCAGGAAGTTAAATCAACCTTTGAAATGGACTCGGTAATTTGCCTGGCAGATGCCATTCATTTCGCATCCTCCATTAAGGAGCAGTCCGAGGTGCTACCTCAGATCGCGATGGCCGATTTGGTATTACTGAATAAGGCAGGGGATCAGAAGCCCGGGATTCTGGAAGAAATAAAAAAAACCATTGGGTTAATTAATCCACATTGTGAAATCCTGGAAACCAATTTTGCAGATATTAAGGGAAAGTCTGTGCTCGACCGATATTCATACGGTACGGAGCTGGTACAGTCCTTCACAATAGATGCCTTTCGTTCCGGATCCAGGAATCGTTCCGGATCCAGGAATCCTTCTGAACCTAAGCATGTCATTACTTCCCATAGTTTCCGGTTAGCAGGGGCTTTTGATCTGGAAAAATTTTCCTACTGGATGGAGTATTTTTTATATATTAATCAATCCATAGTCCTCAGAGTTAAAGGGATCCTTAATTTTGACGGAAGTCCGCATAAAATGATCCTTCAATCGGTCCGCAGTTCATACCTGCTTGAAGATGGGGATTACTGGACGGGGGGTGAAGAAAGGGATAACCGGATAGTCTTTATTGGCAAGGACCTTCCCGTCAAGGAAATAAAAGAAGCCCTGGAAAGTCTGATGATTTAGCATGAAAAAAACGCTCAAAATACTGAGGGATGTGCTTATCTGGATTGCTATCATACCAATCCGGATTTACCAGTACCTGATATCACCTCTCCTTCCGACTTCGTGCAGGCATGCTCCAACCTGCTCCCGATATGCAATCGAGGCCCTGAAGGTGCATGGAATGATACGGGGTACATACCTGGCCGTGCACCGGATACTGCGATGTCATCCCTGGGGTACTCATGGAATTGACCCGGTGCCTCCAAAGCCTTACCGGATCTTCAAGTTCAAACGCCTAAACCAAAACGATGTAAACGATGCATGAACACGGGGAAATAGAGCACGGGGGATTAATTGGCGGGGATATTCATTTTGAGAGTATATTCCAGTTCCTTATGGAGATTCTTCAGCATGCCCTGATCATAACAGCTTTTGTGATCATCATGATGCTCCTGATCGAATACCTCTCGGTTCAGACAAGGGGACGCTGGAATGGAATGTTCGAAAAAAGACCATTCCTGCAGATATTGATCGCTGCCCTTATGGGACTTTTGCCCGGATGCCTCGGAGTATACCTGGTGGTTTCCCTTTATGTGCACCGTATTTTCCATTTTGCTGCCCTGGTTGCTGCTATGATCGCCACTTCAGGTGATGAGGCTTTCATTATGTTTGGCATGATCCCGGGTAAAGCCCTTCTGATCATGGGGGTCATTTTCCTGGTCAGCCTGGGAACCGGTTTTGTCCTACATTTATTTCCTGTTGGAAGGGAGAAAATGAAACTCCCGGTGAATCATATGGAACTTCACGATCATGATCCTGAGTGCAGGTGTTTTATCCCTTCACAAATCCTGCCCCAGCTCAGGAATATAACTTTTGAACGGGCCCTCCTTCTGATAGGAGGACTCCTCTTCCTGGTCTTTCTGCTTAGCGGGAATCTTGGACCTGCAAAATGGAACTGGCAAAAAATTATTTTTCTGATTGTTATTGCTATCCAACTTTTAATTTCTCTTACAGTCCCTGACCATTTTCTACGAAAGCATTTATGGGCACATGTTATTCGTAAACATCTGCTCAGAGTATTTCTGTGGACCTTTGGAGCTTTTCTTGTGATTCATGTGGGACTCGAATTCCTGCATTTTGAAGATTGGATCAGGGAGAATATGTTCAGCATCTTAATCATTGCTGTCCTCATCGGTCTCATCCCGGAGTCTGGTCCACATATCCTCTTCATAAGCCTCTTTGCTGCCGGACATATTCCATTAAGTATCCTTATTGCCAACTCCATCGTCCAGGACGGCCACGGGTCTCTCCCCCTGCTGGCTGAAACCCGAACCGGTTTCCTGAAAATGAAAGCGGTTAACCTCGCAGTGGGATTACTTGTTGGTGTCATTGGACTCCTGGCCGGGTTTTGAAAAGGATTTTTAACTTTACAGATTCATTCAGAACCATTAAGATTTGTAAAACATAAACTATGTATACTGTTCACCAGACCGTTATTGAAGAAGCATGGGAAAACCGTGTGATGTTGCAGGAAGAGGATGTAAAAAAAACCATCCGTTATATTGTTAATGAACTGGATGCAGGAAAGCTCAGGGTGGCAGAATCCTCTGAGGATGGATGGAAGGTGAATCAATGGGTAAAAAAAGCTGTGATCATGTATTTCCCCATTCAAAAAATGGAGGTGCACGAGGTAGGGCCTTTTGAATTTCATGATAAAATTGCCCTGAAAAAGAACTACAAGGAACTGGGAGTACGGGTAGTCCCGCACGCCATTGCAAGACATGGATCCTACCTGGCTAAGGGTGTGATCATGATGCCCTCCTATGTAAATATTGGTGCCTATGTGGATGAGGGAACCATGGTCGATACCTGGGCAACCGTCGGATCCTGTGCACAGGTTGGTAAGAATGTACATCTCAGCGGGGGTGTTGGCATCGGCGGGGTACTCGAACCTGTACAGGCTGCACCGGTAATTATCGAAGACAATTGCTTCGTAGGTTCCAGAAGCATCGTAGTTGAAGGGGCTCATATCGAGAAAGAAGCCGTACTGGGAGCAAACGTTGTAATCACTACAAGTACCAGGATAATAGATGTTTCCGGAGATGAACCGCTTGAATACAAGGGAAGAGTGCCTGCACGTTCAGTCGTTATTCCGGGAACCTATTCCAAAAAATTCCAGGCCGGGGAATATGGTGTTTCCTGTGCCCTGATCATCGGGGAAAGAAAAGAATCAACAGATAAAAAAACTTCCCTCAATGATGCATTGAGGGAATATAATATTGCTTTTTGATATGCGGATCGGGTTTGATGCAAAACGTGCTTTTTTCAATTTCAGCGGACTCGGGAATTACAGTCGTAATACCATCCGTTACCTGGGAAATCTCTATCCTGAAAACGATTACCACCTCTATATTCCGAAACTTAAGACCCGAATCGTAAACGGGGGATTCGAGAAACATACCCTGGTATACCCCGAATCCTGGATGGGGAAAAAATTCTCCTCTTTCTGGAGAAGCTACTGGCTGGGGAAAAAACTGGTTGAGGACAAGATAGATCTTTACCATGGGCTAAGCAATGAGATCCCTTTTGACCTGCCCAGGCCGGAGGTAAAATCCGTCGTTACCATCCATGATCTTATCTTCATGCGTTTCCCGGAATGGTATAAACCTATAGACCGCCGGATATATATCAAAAAAGCAAGGCATGCCTGCAATAATTCTGATCGCATTATCGCCGTCTCTGAACAAACCGGTGCAGATATCCAGGAATTCCTGGGTATATCAGGGGATAAAATAGATATTGTTTACCAGGGTTGTAATCCATCGTTTTATTCCCCGGTGAATGATTCTGAAAAGGAGAAGCTGAACAGGAAATATTCACTCCCGGCGAACTACCTTCTTTATGTCGGGACTATCGAAGCGAGGAAGAATCTACTGAAAATCGTAGAAGCCCTGCATTCCGATTCAATCGATATCTCTCTTATAGTGATTGGCCGGCCAACCCCTTATCTTGATAAGGTAAAAGAATACATTGCCAGGCATTCGATGAAGAATATATCATTTCTGCGGGATGTGCCGAATGAAGACCTGCCCGGACTGTACCAGATGGCTGAGATGTTTATTTATCCTTCGCTTTTTGAAGGGTTCGGGATTCCCATCCTGGAAGCCCTGGCCTCCAAAACCCCGGTTATCACTACCAATGGAGGATGTTTCCCTGAAGCCGGGGGCAAATCATCTTCCTACATTGATCCGGGGAATCCGGAGGAAATCGCAGCGGAGATTCGTAAAATTCTCGATGACGGTACCCTGAAAGAAACGATGACTACCGCGGGTTATGCCCATGCGCTGAAGTTTACCGAGGATATTGTCGGGAAAAATATCATGCAGGTGTACCGGAAAATTGTGTAGATGAAAAAGGAAATCCAGCAGGCGATTGAAGTCCTCCAAAACGGGGGATGCATCCTTTACCCTACAGATACCATATGGGGTATCGGCTGTGATGCAACGAATCCGGAAGCCGTCAGTAAGGTTTATGGCATTAAACAGAGAGAAGATTCTAAGGCCATGCTGATTCTGGTGAGTTCCAGTGATATGATATGGGATTTTGTGGAGGAAATTCCTGAGGCCGCACAGGAAATCCTGGAGGTAAATGAGCAGCCCCTGACCATTATCTATCCAGGAGCCAGGACCGGGGGGAAGGGATTGGCCGAAAACCTCATCGCAAGCGACGGTAGCATTGGAATCCGAATTACAAATGAACCTTTTTCAAAAGCTCTGATTGAAGCATTCAGAAAACCCCTGGTATCCAGTTCCGCTAATATTGCAGGCGGGAAATCACCTGTGAATTTCCCTGATATCTCTTCTGAAGTCCGCCAGGGTGTAGACCACATCGTTAACTGGAAACAGGATGATATGAAAAAAAGAAAACCCTCAGGGGTCCTGAAGGTTTCTCTTAACGGGAAAATTGAAATTATCCGTCAATAATGCAATTATTTTTCGCCCTTTCTGATCTTTCCTGAACCGGATATAGAAGCATCTACCTGGGGCCGGCTGCATTTACACTTCCTGATCCGCTTATACTGAGGCTCATTTCTTCAGCAACTCCGGCCAGGTTAAGATCACCCGAGCCCGAAATGCCAATATCCAGCTCCTCTCCTTCAAGTTTGTCAATATTAACTTTCCCGGATCCGCTGATCTTTAATACCAGTTCTTCAGATTTTATGGGAGTTTCAGTATTGATAGTTCCTGAACCTGAAAGGTTGATTTTATCAATATTAGCTACTGTCACCCAGATCTTTACATCCTTGAAATTGGAATTCCAGCTTTCTGTTTTAATATGTAAAACACCGTTTTTGACGAGGGTTTCAATGTTATCAATCTGATCTTCTTTGGCTGAGATCACAATTTTTTGGGGACTCCCCTGACTCAGGTATAAATCTCCTGATATACTCATGCTTACACCTGAAAAATCAGCAACATCCCTGGTTTCCTTTTTCTGAGAAAACGCAAGGGTGGCAAATAGTATCAATAGGATAGACAGGCTTGATTTTAGAATCGTGTTTTTCATTGGATTTGATTTGATTTGATTTTTGATATAAGATATTTCTTGCTTTCCGTTTAAAGACGAAACAAAATCAGGGATGCT
>JAUUZM010000083.1 GCA_030589965.1 Bacteroides sp. | reverse complement strand
GGTAGGCATACATACCCAGGTGTTTCATGTATTTGAAACCGGTGAACCAGTCACTCTCCGGGCGGTTCCTTTGATGAGGCATAGGAGACCTGCTGAAATATAAAGCTTTCCCCCCCTTGCTTCTTATGACCTTCACAATATTAGGATCGAACAACTCAGAGGGTCCATCTATTACATTTGCCAGGGTCGCTATCTGGGTCTCCTCTTTCTTAAAGGCATTCATTAGCAGGCTGAGATGTGTGTTGCGTATGAATGGCTCATCTCCCTGAATATTTACAACCACATCATAATGTTTGTTTTTGTCCTGTACAATCCCTAATACCTCTGCGCATCTATCCGTCCCACTCGGATGTTCAGGTGATGTCATAAGGACTTTGCCGCCAAATTTCTTTACCGCTGATTCTATATCCGGATGATCAGTAGCTACAATAACATCATCGATGCTTTGAAGGGTGTTTTCATATACCCACTGTATCATGGGTTTGCCTCCCAGATCGGCAAGGGGTTTTCCTGGGAAACGGGTGGAGGCATACCTGGCGGGAATAATTCCTATAAAATTCATATTAATATCGGTTTTCTAGGTCCTGTAAATTAGTAAAAATCGCGGAAAATTGTAATTTTGTCATGCAATTTTGGAAATATTGTCAGATGGAAGTACAAAAAGTAAAACAGAGGTTTGGCATAATTGGGAACCACCCAACACTGAATAGAGATATTGATATCGCTTTACAGGTGGCTCCTACCGATCTTTCCGTTTTGATCGGAGGTGAAAGCGGGACCGGAAAAGAATTCTTCCCGAAAATTATTCACCAGTTTAGTTCGAGGAAGCATGGGAATTATATTGCAGTTAACTGTGGTGCAATACCTGAAGGAACCATTGATTCAGAGTTGTTCGGACATGAGAAAGGAGCTTTCACAGGCGCTACGGACAGCAGGAAGGGGTATTTCGAGGTAGCCAATGGAGGAACAATTTTTCTTGATGAGATCGCGGAACTTCCACTCTCAACCCAGGTAAGATTATTGCGTGTGCTGGAATCAGGTGAATTTATCAGGGTAGGTTCTTCCAAGGTTCAAAAGACCGATGTTCGTGTTATTGCAGCTTCAAATATCAATATACTGCAAGCTATTCAGGAAAATAAGTTCAGGGAAGATCTTTATTATCGTCTGAACACAGTACCCATTTCAGTTCCTGCCCTGCGTGAGAGGAAGGAAGATATTTATTTGCTTTTCAGAAAGTTTGCCAGTGACTTTGCTGAGATTAATCGCATGCCTCCGGTGGCATTGACTGATGAAGCACAGGCAATTCTATCTTCCTACCGCTGGCCCGGCAATATCAGGCAGCTAAAGAATATTACTGAGCAGATTTCTATCATTGAATCTGCACGGGAGATAGGAGCTGATACCATGAGGAAATACATCCCGGATTATCAGCCGGTTAAATTACCGGCCTTATATGAAAAACCGATCGATCAGCAAGCCTTTAACTCAGAACGTGAGATTTTGTATAAGATCCTGTTTGATATGAAAAGCGATATGCATGATCTGAAACAACTGGTAGCTGAGATTATAGATAAAGGTCCTGGAAGTGCCGATTTGAATGAAAGCAATGCAAGGATCATCGAAAAACTATATCCCACATCCGAATCCACAGATGTTCAGCCTCAGCATCCTGCAAGCCAGTTTAATGCAGTTGAAAGCCAAAACATCCAGGACACCGAAGAGATTGTTGAGGAATCTCTTTCCCTTGAGGAGAGAGAGATTGAGCTTATTATTAAGGCCCTTGATAAACACAAGGGTAAGAGAAAATACGCAGCTAAGGAACTAGGAATATCAGAAAGAACGTTATACAGGAAGATTAAAGAGCATAATCTAGATTAACCATGCGCATTATTTCTTTTTTATTAGCCCTGGCCTTTTCTGTATTGGTAATGCAATCCTGTAAAGTATCTTATTCCATGTCAGGTGCAAACACAGGGATTCTGAAAACTGTATCCGTTGATTATTTTAACAACCGTGCAGCACTGGCCCCTCCGATAATGAGCCAGTATGTAACGGAAGAGTTGAAAGACCTTTGTGAGAGACAGACCAATATGAACCTTGTGTCCGGTACAGGTGAGGCTCATTTTGAAGGTGAGATAACTGCGTATTCCACGAGACCAATGGCAATTTCCGGAGGAGATCAGGTTGAATTGACCAGGTTTACAATTGGAATAAGGGTAAGATATATAAACGGACTGGATGACGAATGGAGCTTTGAGGAAACTTTCTCACAGTACAGGGACTTTGAAAGTAACCAAAATTTTGAATCCGTAGCGACCTCTCTGACTGAAGACATCATTGAGGATATAACAGAAGATATATTTAACCGAGCTTTTGTAAATTGGTAAACATGAAGCGGGAAAACCTAATTAGCTATATGGCTGATCCTGCCTCTCTGAACCAGTCCAGTTTAACAGAGGTTGAGGAACTCATCCAATCTTTCCCGTATTTCCAAACCGCCCATATGCTGCTGGCCAGGAACCATCATAACCTGGATAGCCTGAAATTTCATGATATGCTGAGATCAGCCTCTGCTTTTGCGGGGGACAGGACTGTATTATACCGTCTGATTCATTCCCCACCAACTGATTCAACTCTGGCGGAGAAAGAGAGCAGTAATTTATCAGGCAGGTTAGCTGAAATTCTCAAGAGGGAATCCCCTGAAAGTGAACTTGAGATAGCACCTGCCTATATTGTTGAAGATATACCTGTTATTTCTGAAGTCCCGGATATTTCCAGCTCATCCATTGAAGAATATTCTTTTACCGGTTGGTTTGACCATATTCAGGAAGGTTCTGAAGAATCTGAACAGGAGATGAGTCCGGAACCCGGCAGCGGTGAGCAGAATCTGGTAGATAAATTCCTGGATGAGAGTCCGGGAATTAAACCTGATCCGGAGAGTAAAATTGATAAATCAGATCGATCAGAATCTTCTTCTGAAGCTAATGATACTCTTATGACTGAGACACTTGCAAAGATTTATGCCAATCAGGGGAAGTTTAGAAAAGCCATTTATGCATACGAGAAATTAAGTTTGAAATATCCGGAAAAAAGTACTTACTTTGCCAGCCAAATTAACAGGATTAAAAGCAACCTGGAAGAAAACATATAAAGTCATGATTTATAATCTTTTGTCAGTAATAGTAATGATAGTTTGTGCACTGCTTATACTGATCGTTCTAGTACAAAATTCCAAGGGCGGGGGACTCGCTTCAAACTTTCAGTCTTCTAACCAGTTTATGGGTGTAAGGAAAACTACTGATTTCCTTGAGAAATCAACATGGACTCTTGCAGTAGCTCTGATGGTATTCAGCGTAATCGGGAGTCTCACCATTCCACGGGCAGAGGAATCAGAAAGATCTGTCATTGAAGATCAGATCGAAAGCGTGGTGGATCCTAATGCGATTCCTCAATTCCCGTCCACTGATCCCCAGTAAGGCGAAAGTCCTGATGCATATTCCGTCAGGAAATATGACAACCTGACACTCTTTTCTGCGTTTTTCATCTTGGATGACCGGCAAATTGGCCTTATTCGGCTTTGGCATAAAATGTGAAAAGGATGTTCTCGAAATTAATAATGTCTAACTTAAAATACGTCTAAAAATGGCTGATGTTAAAATTAAACCACTCGCTGACCGGGTTCTGATTGAACCTATGGAAGCAGAGGAAACCACCGCAAGCGGGATCATTATTCCCGAAACAGCAAAAGAAAAACCTCAAAAAGGTACCGTAGTGGCCGTAGGTCCGGGAACCAGTGACGAGAAAATGGAAGTAAAAAAAGGAGATGTTGTCCTTTATGGCAAGTATTCAGGTTCTGACCTTGCTGTCGACGGAAATGACTACCTCATCATGAAACAGTCAGATATCCTGGCTATCATCTAAAAGAAAATTATAAAATCTATAAAATAGTTTTAAAATGGCAAAACAAATTAAGTATGATATTGAAGCAAGGGATCTGCTGAAAAAAGGAGTCGATGCTCTTGCCAATGCAGTAAAAGTAACACTGGGTCCTAAGGGGCGTAATGTTGTAATCGATAAGAAATTTGGTGCTCCACAGGTTACCAAAGACGGTGTCACCGTTGCGAAGGAAATTGAACTCGCCGAGGAATTTGAAAACCTGGGTGCCCAAATGGTCAAGGAAGTTGCTTCCAAAACAAATGATGATGCTGGTGACGGAACCACTACCGCTACTGTACTCGCACAAAGTATTGTAAATGTTGGACTGAAAAACGTGACAGCCGGAGCAAATCCGATGGATCTTAAAAGAGGAATTGATAAAGCAGTAACTAAGACCATCGAAGCCCTCCAGGATATGTCAGAAGACATTGGGGAAGATACCACAAAGATCGAACAGGTAGCTTCTATTTCTGCCAATAACGATGCAGAGATTGGTAAGCTGATCTCCGAGGCTATGGAAAAGGTGAAGAAAGAAGGAGTAATTACCGTTGAGGAAGCCAAAGTTTCTGATACCTATGTTGAGGTAGTAGAGGGAATGCAATTTGACCGTGGCTATATATCTCCTTATTTTGTAACTGATACTGAGAAAATGGAAGCCGTTCTTGAGAATCCCTATATTCTCCTTTTCGACAAAAAAGTTTCTGTTATGAAGGATTTGCTTCCTGTACTGGAATCAACCGCTCAGACCGGAAAACCACTGCTCATTATAGCTGAAGATATTGACGGCGAAGCACTGGCAACTCTGGTTGTTAATAAACTCAGAGGATCACTGAAAGTCGCTGCTGTTAAAGCTCCTGGTTTTGGAGACCGCAGAAAAGAAATGCTTGAAGATATCGCTATCCTCACAGGTGGTACTGTTATTTCCGAAGAAAAAGGATTAAAGCTTGAAGGTACTACTTTGGAAATGCTGGGACAATGCGAGAAGATTTCCATTGATAAGGATAATACAACCGTTGTTAATGGGGCCGGTGAAAAGGATACCATTATTTCAAGAGTTAATCAAATCAAGGTTCAGATTGAGAATACGACTTCTGATTATGATAAGGAAAAACTTCAGGAAAGGCTTGCCAAACTTGCTGGTGGTGTTGCTGTAGTGTATGTTGGCGCTGCTTCAGAAGTTGAAATGAAAGAAAAGAAGGACCGTATTAACGATGCACTTAACGCAACCAGGGCTGCCGTTGAAGAAGGTATTGTCGCTGGTGGTGGTGTTGCTTACATCAGAGCGGTTGAATCTCTTGAAGGTTTTGAAGGTGTAAATGGAGATGAAACTACCGGCATAGCCATAATTCGCAGGGCACTTGAGGAGCCACTCAGGATCATTGCTGCCAATGCAGGTATTGAAGGTTCTGTTGCCGTTCAAAAAGTGAAAGAAGGAAAAGGTGATTTTGGATTTAATGCACGTACCGATATATATGAGAATCTTCTTAAGGCAGGTGTTATCGATCCTACGAAAGTAACCCGTATTGCTCTTGAGAATGCAGCATCTATTGCTGGTATGCTCCTGACTACGGAATGTGTGCTCGTTGACGAACCTGAGCCAGAAATGCCAATGCCTCCAGGTGGCGGCGGCGGTATGGGTGGCATGGGTGGCATGATGTAAGAACATCACAACGCATCCTATAATATTCAAGGGGTTGCTTCTTACGGAGCAGCCCCTTATTAATTTCCACCAATCCAATATCAAATTTTTTGATATTGGATTGGTGGAATTATAAATGAAGTCCCACGCCATAATTATTATCTTTGTACCTCGATTTTTAAAGGATGTCATTTAGCATAGAAAACATAAGGAACTTTTGCATCATTGCCCATATTGATCATGGGAAGAGTACCCTGGCTGACCGCCTGCTTGAGATGACCGGGACAGTTACGGATAGAGACCTCCAGGAACAGATATTGGACGACATGGACCTTGAGCGGGAACGGGGGATTACCATTAAAAGCCATGCCATCCAGATGGAGTATGAGAGAGATGGGAAGAAGTATATCCTGAATCTGATCGATACCCCTGGCCATGTGGATTTTTCCTATGAGGTATCCAGATCCATCGCAGCCTGTGAAGGTGCATTGTTGATAGTGGATGCCACACAGGGAATTCAGGCACAGACTATATCCAATATGTATCTGGCCCTGGAAAATGATCTGGAGGTTATCCCGGTCATGAATAAGATGGACCTGGATGCTGCAATGCCGGAGGAGGTGAGTGACCAGATCGTCGATCTTATTGGTTGTAACGCAGATGATATTGTGATTGCCAGTGGTAAGACAGGATATGGAGTTGATGTTATACTCGATTCTATCATTGATCTAATACCTCCCCCGAAAGGGGACGCCGAAAAACCATTGGAAGCATTAATTTTTGATTCTGTATATAATTCATACAGAGGCATATTCGCATATTTTAAAATCCTGAACGGGACAATTCATCCCCGGGAACATGTGAAATTTATGGCCACAGGACATAAATATCATGCTGATGAAATTGGGGTGCTCAAGATGAAACCTGAACCAAGGAAACAGTTGAGTGCCGGGGATGTTGGTTATATTATTTCCGGAATAAAAAACTCAGCGGAAGTTAAGGTGGGGGATACCATCACCCATGTTGAGAATCCCTGTGAGAAGGCTATTGAAGGATTTAAGGATGTTAAACCTATGGTTTTCGCCGGGATCTACCCGGTTGATGCCGATGATTATGAGGAATTGCGGTTCTCCATGGAGAAACTGCAACTTAATGATGCTTCTCTGACCTATGAGCCGGAATCTTCAGCTGCTCTGGGCTTCGGATTTCGTTGTGGTTTTCTGGGTCTCCTGCACATGGAGATTATCCAGGAAAGACTTGACCGCGAATTCGACATGAACGTGATCACCACTGTACCAAATGTTTCCTTTATTGTACATAAAACCAAAGGTGAAGTAGCAGAAGTCCATAATCCATCAGGTCTGCCCGAGGTTACCCAAATCGATTTCATCGAGGAACCCTATATCAGGGCCCAGGTTATTTCGAAATCTGAGTATGTGGGATCAATCATGAAGCTCTGCATTGATAAAAGAGGGACATTGAAGAACCAGGTATACCTGACCTCTGATCGGGTGGAGCTGACATTCGAGATGCCATTGGCTGAGATTGTTTTCGACTTTTATGATAAATTAAAGAGTATTTCCAAAGGCTACGCATCTTTTGATTATTACCAGACAGGTTTTCAGAAGGCAAACCTGGTAAGACTTGATATACTTCTGAACGGAGAAATGGTTGATGCTTTGTCGACCCTGATTCATCGGGATAATGCCTATTCATTCGGTAGGAGGATTTGTGAAAAACTTAAAGAGCTGATTCCTCGCCAGCAGTTTGATATTGCCATCCAGGCTGCCATTGGAGCCAAGGTAATATCCAGGGAGACCGTGAAAGCCCTGCGTAAAGACGTAACCGCAAAGTGTTACGGGGGGGATATTACCCGGAAAAGGAAACTTCTGGAAAAGCAGAAAAAGGGAAAGAAAAAAATGCGGCAGGTCGGGAATGTTGAAGTTCCACAAACAGCATTTCTTGCTGTACTGAAGCTTGACTAGTAATTTCGGGACTACCTCCAGTACTTGACCCGCTTCCGATTAATCATTATCTTCTACCAATAATTTCCTCTCAGGTTTAATGTCTGCCGGAACTTTTTTATCCCGGCAATCTCAAGGGTTTATTTCTTCTCAAACATTTCAATCTTAAGGGCGAATTTCATGATTGCGATTTTTCGACAATATGGGATTTTACTAATCGGGGTATCTTCAGTTATCTGGATGATATCCTGCAGACCTGCCTCAGAATTGCCTGTTTCTAATGAATCTGAAATTATTTCTGAGCGAAGCCTGATCATTACTGCAGATGATTTCGGGGTAAGTGAAAATATCAATCAGGGAATCAGGCTGGCAGCTGAACTTGGATGTATCAGTGCAATATCAGCTTTAATAAATTTTAGTGGATCCATTGAAGCATTGGAAGATATCTCCCGGCAAAACCCCCAAATTGGCATCGGGGTTCACCTGAATATTAATACCGGCAGGCCTGTGTCTGATCCCCAATTAGTTCCTACCCTGGTTAATAGCGATGGGGAGTTCTATTCCATTGAAGAATTTGTGTTGCGTCTTCCGAAAATCTCCCTGGATGAAGTACGAATTGAAATGCACGCCCAGGTTGACTTACTGGTCTCCAGGGGTATTAAGCTCGACCATCTCTCCAGTCACTTCGGCGTGTTCTCCATATACACACCTTTTTTTGAGATGCGTAACCAGCTGGCTGAGGAATACGGAGTCCCTGTCAGGTCACCTGTTTCAGCCGGACTAATGATCCCTTCAGTCTATTTAAATAAGACTAACAAGAAAATGGTTCAAAGGCTTAAGAGAAAACTGGTCTTTAGATCCATCTCGACCGCATCAAAATTAAATAAAGAATTCAGTCTGGAGGAAATGATCAGGAAATCAACTGAACTTGATTCTCTTGATATACTTCATCCGGACCTCATGATAGACTGTTTCTACGGGGATCCAACTCCGGAGAACCTCATTCGAATCATGGAAAACCTTCCTCCCGGAACCTCAGAAATCATTGTCCACCTCGGAAACTTCGAGCGGCAATTGGATTTCCCCCCTGGTTTAGATACAACTTACCTTAGGCAGAGAGAGTGTGAGTTGATGACTATTACCAGTCCTTATGTAAATGAATACCTGAAAGTCCTGAAAGTTAAGCTGGTCTCATTTGCAGACCTTTATTAATGTTTATTTTTTCACCGGATTATTTATACAAATTATAAATAGTGATATATTTGTACTGAGTAAACCTCTATATTGGATATCAAATACTATTTTTTCAGTATTATTGAAATAACAAAATCAAAAGAGCACTACCAGGTTATTTTATCATTCGCGGGACTAAAGCCAAGTTTATGAAGACAGATTTTGCAACACTATCAAAACACCCTGAAAACCTTATTATTGGCATCGATATTGGATCCATTTCAATCAATGCAGTTATCCTGGATAAGGATAAGAATGTCAAATTTGAAAGCTATACTTATTGCCATGGACGGCCGTTTGAACAGCTAAAGATGATACTCGATGAGCTTCTTGAATCCCTTGGCAATCCGAAGGAGGTCACTTTAGCCTTTACTGGAAGCGGAGGAAAACTGGCCTCGGAAATCCTGGGGGGCGCTTATGTTAATGAGGTAATATCACATTCAGAGGCGATTGCTGAGTTACATCCTGAAGTAAAAACGGTTATTGAGATGGGTGGAGAGGATTCCAAGCTTATCATGATGAATGGTACAGAGTCTGAAGCTAATACCCTGGCTGATTTTGAGATGAATACCATCTGCGCAGCCGGTACCGGGTCATTTCTTGACCAGCAGGCCAACCGTATAGGGGTTTCCATAGAAAAGGAGTTCGGTGAGATGGCCCTGAAGTCAAAAAATCCTCCACGCATTGCCGGGCGCTGTTCTGTCTTTGCAAAAAGTGATATGATCCATCTCCAGCAGATAGCTACACCAGTTCATGATATCGTAGCCGGACTCTGTTTTGCTGTGGCAAGGAATTTTGTCAGTACCCTTGGCAGGGGAAAGAAGCTCGAATTTCCACTCTCTTTCCAGGGAGGTGTGGCCGCTAATGCGGGAATGATAAGAGCTTTCACTGAATTATTGGACGCCTCCGAAGGTGATGTTATTGTACCTGAATTTCATGCATCCATGGGTGCCATTGGAGCTTCCATTAATCTATGGAATAAAACTGCTGAACCAGAAGATTTCAAGGGAATGGACAAGCTGTCTGAATACCTGGAAGCGGAAAAAGAAAGGGGTAGCTTCAATGAACCCCTTGTGGAAGCGGATATCAAGATAAATAAAGACATTTATAAGATTCCGGACGGTAAGGGGAAATATGAGGTTTACCTTGGACTGGACGTCGGGTCACTAAGTACCAATGTGGTACTGATCGATAAAGAAAACAGGGTAATTGCCAGAAGATACCTGCCGACGGCAAGTAAACCCCTTGAGGCTATCCGGCGGGGGATGTCAGAAATTTACGATGAGATTGGAGACAAGGTTATTGTGAAAGCTGCCGGTACAACCGGATCTGGAAGGTATT
>JAUUZM010000255.1 GCA_030589965.1 Bacteroides sp. | reverse complement strand
GAATCCTTTCATCATTGTTGATGCTTCAGACATGCTGGACCACCTGGCCAGACAACATTCTTTTGGGGACGGCAATAAGTATGAAGGAGAATGGTTGTTTAATAACTCTGTAATTGAGATGGGAGGAGGATTTTCCCGAAAAGCAGATGCAAATACATCTGCTTCTGTAAACATTCCTGAGTCGGGCCGATACCATGTACATGTGAGAATGAGCGGCCGGGAGGGTCATTCATTTAATGTTGCTGTCGGAGATCAGGTTACGTCTCCCGTGAGCAGTGAAGGAGAGTTCACCTGGAAGAGAGCCGGAACACTCGACCTTGAAAAAGGAAAAACAAAGGTTTGGCTGACCAGGTTGCATGGTTTCACGGTATTTGATGTACTCGTCCTGACGAAGGATGAGAATTTCCAGGAAGAGGACATACTGGAACAACAATACCAGGGTGATGTTACATTGATAAAGGAATACGAGGTTGGAAGAACGAGCGCAGCTAAATTCGGGGATGTAGACGGGGATGGCAAGGCAGATGTATTTGCACTGGATCGTAGTTATTCCGCAACTGTATATAATCATGCTGGGGAGAAATTATGGAAATATGAAGCCCCCGAAGAGGGTTCCGATCTGAGGGCACAGCATGAGGGACCGGGAGTCATATGGGACCTGGATCAGGATGGGCTGGCGGAAGTAATTCACTGGAGATTCCTGGATGAAAAGGAATGTTTGGTGGTGGCTGATGGATTGACAGGCAAAGTAAAATACAAGACCGAATGGCCCTGCCTTGAAAGTCCACATAATTATAATAATTATCGCCTGGCAATTGGGAAACTGCACCCGGGATACCCGGATAATATTATTGTTTTTACGGATCCCGGTAATACTAAGTCCATAACCGCTTTCTCCCCGGAGCTCGTGCAACTCTGGCGGCATGATGAAAAGAAGTTAAAGGATCATCTCGGACATTATCCCTACCCGGTAGATCTTGATGGGGACGGAATTGACGAGGTTGTATTAAGTACCCTGGTACTGGATGCCGAAGGTAAGGTGATATGGGACCGGTTCGATATTTTTTATGATAATCATGATCATGTTGATAGTTACCGCTTTGCAGATATTACCGGGGATGGTAAGCCAGAGGCCCTGGCTGCAATGAGTGATCTTGGTGTATTTGTGTTCGATGGACTTACAGGCAAGATTAATTGGAATCATCCGGCAGAACATAGCCAGCAAATCGAATCCGGAAATTTCCTGGATCACCCAAGCTCGCCTCAAATTGTTATAAATGCGAGATATTATGAAAAGTGGGGTACACCGCAGCGTAGGCTACTGGCTGAAATACACTGGTTTGATAAGGAAGGAAATTTTCTATCCAAATGGCCGGCCAACCCTGTTCAGGGAAATCCCGATTTTGTAAAAGGAAACTGGATGGGGGATGGAAAAGAAGTTCTGTTCTGGCATAGGTTCAGAATTACTGAAGATGGGAAAGGCAAACTCTACTTCCCGGAAACAGTCTACCATATGTTTGATTTTACAGGAAACGGAGCGGATGAAGTCATAACCCGCGATTACAGAAGCGGATTTATCAGGGTGTATGGTGCAAGTAATGCCAATCCCACGCAGGGGGCAATAGAGAATCCGGATCTTCTGAGACATAAAGTTACCAATCACACACATTATTAGCCGCAGGTTTTTTAACTAATAAACATCTGATATGAAAACCATCTTTTCCATTCTGGCAGTCTTTTGTATTCCCATTACTCATTTTGCCGCCGTTGATCCTGTGCCGATGGAGATAGGCTGGTTAGGCGATAAAGCCCCCCTCCTGGAGCAGGGGATAAGCTGGGGAGTTCCCTGGCAACCCGGGACATTGAAAAAAACCCAATCATTTATACTTTCTGATCAGGGTGACAAAGAATTGCCCCTGCAAACCTGGCCCATGGCCTACTGGCCTGATGGCTCAATCAAATGGTTGGGGTGTGCTACTGTAGCCGGACCCGGACAGGCTGATCAAGTCAAACTTATGCCCGGAAAGGCATCGAAATCTGCAGAAGGGATAAAAATTACCGAGAGCAAAACCGATCTTTTGGTAAACACCGGCGTGATGTCCTGCCGAATATCACTCCAGGGAAGCAACCTGGTAAAGGAAATGATAATCGATGGGAAAATTGTTGCCAGCGATGGTCATCTTGAATGCAGCCTGGAAAAGGAATTTATCCAGGAAGGCTATAAAACCAAACGTATTGAAGAATTTCTGAGTGATATTCAAAATGTTGAGCTAGAACAATCCGGTACGGTTAGAGCAGTTGTCAAGGTGGAAGGTATTCATAAATCCGTTCAGGAGGACAGGGAATGGCTTCCATTTACAGTCCGCCTTTATTTTTACGTTGGACAAACAGAGGTTAAAATGGTTCACACGGTAATCTTTGACGGCGATGAGAAGGTGGATTTTGTAAAAGGGCTTGGCATTGTATTCTCCGTTCCCATGAGGGAAGAAATTCACAATCGGCATGTGCGTTTTTCAGGTGAAGAGGATGGCCTCTGGTCAGAACCTATACAGCCCATGATCGGAAGAGGGGGAAGGTATGTTGCAGATGAGGATCGTAGGGATTATTATCCGGACCAGATTGCAGGTAAGCGAATTCCTGACCGGGATCAGCTGTCTGAACGCGGACAGGGCTGGCTGGATGATTGGGCGGTGTGGACCGGGTTCAAACTTTATCAATCCAATGCGAACGGATTTACCATTGAAAAGAGAACGAATGCGGAAAGCTGCTGGCTGCCTGCCGGGGCAGGGAAACGGTCCACTGGACTGGCTTTTGTCGGAGATGTGAGCGGGGGACTCGCCATTGGTCTTAAGGACTTCTGGCAATCCTATCCTTCCTCCCTGGAAATTGATCATGCAGAAAAAGATAAAGCCCTGATGAAAGCATGGCTCTGGTCTCCGGATGGACCGCTTATGGATATGCGTCATTACGATACCCTGGAATGGGGACATGGACTGCAAGCCGTATATGAAGACGTACAACCTGGGTTCAGTACACCCCACGGAATGGCAAGAACCAGCGTTCTTACCCTATTCCCGACGGGAGGATTACCTGAAAAACAGGAAACCGCAAATCAAAGCCAAACAGCCAGCAATCCTCCCCTTCTTGTATGCTCCCCGGAATACCTTCATGCGGCCGAATCCTTTGGAATATGGAGTCTTCCGGACCGGAGTACTCCCTTTAAAAAGGCCGTGGAGGAACGCCTGGATGACTATCTTTCCTATTACCAAAAGTCTGTGGATCAACATAACTGGTATGGTTTCTGGGATTATGGGGATGTGATGCATTCTTATGACAGAACCCGCCATGTCTGGAGATATGACCTGGGGGGAATGGCCTGGGATAATACAGAACTGGGAACAGATGTCTGGCTCTGGTATAGTTTTTTAAGAACCGGTAGAGAAGATGTTTTCCGTATGGCAGAAGCCATGACCCGGCATACTTCAGAAGTGGATTGCTATCACCTGGGGCGCTTTGCCGGATTGGGCTCCAGGCATAATGTTCGCCACTGGGGTTGCGGGGCCAAAGAATTACGAATTGCACAGGCCTCATATAAACGATTCTTCTACTATTTGACATGTGATGAACGAACCGGAGATCTGATGCATGAGGTGGCAGATGCAGATCTGAAGTTGCTTGAGGTAGATCCCATGAGGCTGGCTTCCCCCATTGCAGAAGAGGATAAGATTTATCCTACACGCGCCCGGGGTGGACCTGACTGGTTAGGGGCAGTAAGTAACTGGATGACAGAGTGGGAAAGAACAGGGAATACAAAATACCGGGATAAAATCTATGCAGGTATGGATTGTATTGCCGAAATGCCCTATGGATTTCTATCTGGACCCAATAACACGTTTGGGTACGATCCTGAAACCAATAAACTTTTTACCCTGACCGATGATCCATATGGCACCTATAATCTAACCACTATAATGGGAGGGGCAGAAGTTATCTTTGAACTGAACGAGATGATAGATCATCCGGGATGGAAAAAGGCATGGCTACAGTATTGCCGATTGTACAATGCACCCAAAGAAGTAATCAGGAAGGACATGGAAACAGGGACTGAGGGAGAGGATGGTTCTTATGCCAGAGCAGACCGACTTGCCGCTTATGTCTATATGCAAACCGGAAATGAGGCATATATAAATCCGGCAATCAGCAGGCTTTTTGGAAGAGGGGGAGCAGGCAGGATGACTCCTGACCTGGTTTCCGGTCCCAACGTTTTGAATCCATTGGAGGAGTTACCATGGGTTGGAACCAACGGTGCGGCCCAATCCTCATTGGTCGCCATACAGGTTCTTCAGATGTGTGGAGATAAACTACCATATGATGTTCCCAAACAGGAGCCCCGACCATCACGGCGTAGGTAGAACAGTTTTGACATGAATTATATCAGCCATTTGGGGTTTGAATAGACCTACTTATTTTTCCTCTAATCTTTATGATTTCAGTAGATCAATGAACAATTCATGTGCCCTGTACGGATTTTCATTCTTGCTGAAGTGACAGCGTTAATTGAAATAGTAATTTTTAAGCCAATATTTATATAAGGGGTCCATAAATTCAATCTTTTTCCCTATTACATCAATAATCTCCCGATCATGTAGTGTTCTCCTCATCTTGATTACATTGGCAGATGTACCAAGATTGTACTTTTTTAATGTGCTTTGTGAAGTGACTTTTTCTTCTTTGTTAATGAGAGCATTTAGAAAACTAATTTGTTTCATACTTAGGTCGTCAGTTAGGATCTGAAAAAGCATGCTCAGTTGCATAGTCAAATCATCGAATGCTTCCTGAATAATTTCTGGCTTACAATTCTTCTTGGTTCTTAACCACACTTGCTGTGCCAGTTGCTGAACATAATAAGGATGATTTTCACAATGTTTTGCAATGTTTGCAGCATTTTCAATATCAATGCTCTTGCCAGTATCATTAAAACGTTTTGTTATAAATTCTATCCAATCATATTCCTTTATTTTTTCCAGAAATATTATGTCTCCGAATTTATAAAATGGCATTGATGGAGAACTGAATACCTCCATTAGCATATGTCTTTTGCTACCATATAAACAATATGTTACATGCTGG
>JAUUZM010000123.1 GCA_030589965.1 Bacteroides sp. | reverse complement strand
GGACCAGTACTTGAATTTATATAAAAGGGGTGATAATTCAAATATCTTGACATGTAAATGATTGTAGGTTTTATCCATAATTTTCTTGCGTCGGGAATAAACAAGTTTCAGCGTATCCATACAGAGATTTTTTCGGCAATACCTGTCTTTTTCTCCTGGTTAAGAAAACCTGTGTTAATCCTGTGCCCCCTTTTCTGTAAGGTGAACCATTTATATAATTTATAGGGTTCCCAGACCTTGGTTTTTAATATTGTAAGTCCCTCAGGCACATCTCGATATAACGATTCATCTATGGAAGGATATTCGGGATCCTCAGCGGTGTAAATTACAGGTTCATAATTATATTCACGCAAGTATTTAGTGAACTTGAGCCAGCGTTGCACTCCTGCACCACCGCTAGGTGGCCAGTAGTAGGTTAATATCAGCACTTTTTTTTGCCGGGGAATTGTCATGGCAACTTTGATTTTCTATATGCGGATCTGTTATCCCAGCTTTCTAAGCTGGTTTTGTGCGCTGACTTTTTGCTGAACAATATCACGCGCCTGTTTTATGGGTATCCTTTCCTGTTTCATTGTATCACGGTCACGGATGGTCACCGTATCATCGTCTTTGGTTTGATGGTCGATCGTAATACAATAGGGTGTACCTATGGCGTCCTGCCTTCTGTATCTTCTGCCGATGGAATCCTTTTCTTCATATTGGCAATTGAAGTCCAGCTTTAATTCATTCATGATTTTTCTTGCAACATCAGGTAACCCGTCTTTTTTCACCAGGGGAAGAACTGCAACCTTGACAGGAGCCAGGAATGGAGGAATTTTTAAAACTATTCTTTGCTCGTCTGAACCCTCCTTTTCTAATTTCTCCTCCAGGTATGAACCCGCAAGAACCGTCAGGAACATACGGTCTAATCCAATGGAAGTCTCAACCACAAATGGAATATAGCTTGCATTCAGGTCATTGTCAAAATACTGCATTTTCTTACCTGAGAATTTCTGGTGCTGTGTGAGGTCAAAGTCAGTTCTCGAATGTATGCCTTCCACCTCCTTGAATCCTATAGGAAAATTATACTCAATGTCAGTAGCTGCGTTTGCATAATGAGCAAGCTTATCATGATCATGAAAGCGGTAGTTTTCTCCTCCCAGGCCAAGGGATTTATGCCATCTCATCCTGGTTTCTTTCCAATACTCAAACCATTTTAGCTCTTCTCCTGGAGGCACGAAAAATTGCATCTCCATTTGTTCAAATTCTCGCATACGCATAATGAACTGCCTGGCCACGATTTCATTCCTGAAAGCTTTTCCGGTCTGTGCTATTCCGAAAGGAATTTTCATTCTCCCGGATTTTTGCACGTTCAAAAAATTAACAAATATTCCCTGTGCCGTTTCAGGGCGCAGATAAATCTTGCTAGCCGTATCACTGACAGAACCAATACTTGTATCAAACATCAGATTAAACTGCCTGACATCTGTCCAATTTCTGGATCCCGATTCAGGATCTGCGATCTCACAGTCCAGAATTATCTGCTTCAATTCTTCCAGGTCGTCGTCCTCAAGAGCCTTTACGAAACGCTTGTGGACCGTATCAATCTTTTCCTGGTTGGAGAGAACCCTTGGATTGGTTGACAAGAATTGTTCAGAATCAAACGAATCGCCGAATCTTTTGGCAGCTTTAGTAACTTCTTTTTCAATCTTTCTCCTGAGCTTATCAATATAATCTTCAATGAGCTGGTCTGCCCGGTATCGCTTTTTCGAGTCTTTATTATCAATAAGGGGATCATTAAATGCATCCACATGACCTGAAGCTTTCCAGATATCAGGATGCATGAATATGGCAGAATCCAGGCCAACAACATTCTCATTCATCGTTACCATAGCATCCCACCAATATCGGCGGATGTTATTTTTTAATTCTACACCGTTTTGTCCGTAATCATATACTGCACTCATGCCATCGTAAATCTCACTTGATGGAAATACGAAGCCATACTCTTTGGCGTGTGCAATTATCTTCTTAAATAGATCTTCCTGAGCCATAATCGTAAATCAAAGATTTTTAACTGTTAATGGCACAAAAGTAAAGAAAATTATTACTTCCGAACAGAATTCCCGGTGCTTCTGACAAGTATACTGGGGATTTGCAATTTGCCTTATTATATTTGTAACCTGAATACTCTTTCCAGATGAAGAAAAAGGTTGATTTCTTAGTGATAGGATCCGGACTCGCCGGACTAAGTTTTGCACTGAAAGTTGCTGAACATGGCAAGGTTTGCATTTTAACCAAAGCTCATATCGAGGAAACAAATACACAGTATGCACAGGGAGGAATTGCGGCTGTGACTGATGAGTCGGACACCTATGAGAAGCATATCAGTGATACCCTGGTTGCAGGTGATGGTCTTTGTGATGAGCAAGTAGTGCGGAAAGTAGTCCAGGACGCCCCTGCACAAATCGAAGAACTAATCCGCTGGGGTGCAAGTTTTGATAAAAAATCAAATGGGGAATTTGACCTTGCCAGGGAAGGAGGACATTCTGAGAATCGGATACTTCATCATAAAGATAATACCGGAGCGGAGATCCAACGGAAGCTGAGTGAGCAGATCAGGAAACATCCCAATATTGAAACACTAGAAGAACATTTTGCTGTGGACCTGATCACACAGCATCATTTGGGAATGCTGGTTAAAAGATATAATGATGATATTCTGTGTTTCGGAGCATATGTGCTGGACCTGAAAACTCATGATGTTATTACCATACTGGCTAAAACTACCCTGATAGCAACAGGAGGAGTTGGGAACCTTTATAATACAACAACGAATCCGTCGATTGCGACAGGAGATGGAATTGCCATGGTATACCGTTCCAAAGGTATAATTGAGAATATGGAGTTTGTTCAATTTCATCCCACTTCATTATACAATCCGGGTGATAGTCCCTCTTTCCTCATATCCGAAGCCTTAAGGGGATTTGGAGCTATTCTGAAAACCCAGGATGGTAAGGAATTCATGCAAAAATATGATGATCGGAAAAGTCTTGCCCCAAGAGATATTGTTGCCAGGGCAATAGATAATGAAATGAAAATCCGTGGGGATGAATATGTATTTCTTGATGCAACTCACAGAGACGAAAATGAACTAAAATCTCATTTTCCGAACATCAGTGAAAAATGCCTCAGCATAGGAATTGATATCAGCAAGGACCTGATACCTGTGGTTCCGGCAGCTCATTATATGTGTGGTGGGATTAAAGTTAACCATGAGGGACAAACCTGGATCAACCATCTATATGCCGCTGGAGAAACTTCAAGTACCGGACTTCATGGAGCAAACAGGCTGGCATCAAACTCCCTCATTGAAGCCATTGTATACGCAGATAGGGCAGCCAGGGCAGCCATAGATGAAATCAAATCTGTAAGTATTCAGGAAAATATACCGGATTGGAATATCGAAGGAACTACACATCCTGAAGAATTGGTATTGATTACTCAGAATTTCAAAGAAATGCAGCAGATTATGAGTAATTATGTGGGAATTGTCCGTTCTGACCTGAGACTGACCCGAGCACTTAACAGGCTTGAAATTATTTATCGGGAAACGGAAACTCTCTATAAGAAATCCACTCTTACGAAAACACTCTGCGAATTAAGGAACATGATCAATGCAGGTTACCTGATTATTAAAATGGCACAGGACAGGAAGGAGAGCAGGGGACTTCATTATAATACTGATTTTCCTGAAAAGACCAACCTCACTATTCTCAATCAGGGTTCAAGCAAACCCTGAATATTTATCTTCGATAAAATCAAGAATATCTTCAATCTGGGATACATCCATTGATGTTACCAGTCTAAGCCGTGTTTCTTTAAAATCGGGAAGACCTTTAAAGTAGTTACTGAAATGTCTGCGCATTTCGAGTACTCCCCGGGGCTCTCCTTTCCACTCGATGGATTTTTTGAAATGTAATCTGGCGATTTTTAATTTTTCTGCAAGATCGGGGGGGGGGAGTATTTCTCCGGTTTTTAAAAAATGACTTATATCCCTGAATATCCAGGGCCGGCCAACTGTTGCACGGCCTATCATAATTCCATTAACTCCATAATCCCTGAAACATTTAGAAGCTATTTCCGGACCTGTAATATCCCCGTTTCCAATTATCGGGATCTCTATGTCAGGGTGATTTTTTACCTCCCCGATTAATGTCCAGTCCGCCTCACCCTTATATAGCTGTGCGCCGGTCCGGCCATGAATTGTGAGAGCTTTTATACCAACATCCTGCAACTTAAGAGCCACCTCTACAATGTTTTTATTTGCATCCTCCCAGCCCAGTCTTGTTTTAACCGTTACCGGCAGATCTGTTGTGTCGACAATGGTTTTTGTCATTTCAACCATCAGAGGTATATCCCTTAACATGCCTGCACCTGCACCTCTTCTTGCAATCTTACGTACCGGACAACCGAAATTTATGTCAATTAAATCCGGTGCGGATTTTTCAGCCATCCTGGTAGCTTCTACCATGGGTTCAATCAAATGACCATAAAGCTGGATGCCGATGGGTCGTTCGTAATCAAATAGTTCAAGTTTTTTAAGCGATTTCGATCCATGGCGTATAAGTCCGTCTGAAGATATAAATTCAGTGTACATCAGGTCGGCTCCATAATGTTTGCAGATATACCGAAATGGAGGGTCTGTAAGGTCCTCCATCGGAGCCAGTAGCAAGGGATGCCCTTCTATATCAAGATTTCCGATCTTAAGCAAAACAGAATGATTATGAATTATTTCCCGATTTAAAAGATTATTTTTGACATGTAAAAATATGAATTTCAGCCGGATGGCCTACGGATTTTTTCATACAGCCCGACCTTTTACCAAGATACTTCTTGTCCTTTTCCTGATGCTTACTTCCTACCTGATACTTTTTGGATTGGGAATCCTCATTGCCTGGCCTGTTTTCAATGTGTCTCCTCCCGAAGTAATACGCATCCTTGAGGAACAAAATACTCAGGATCATATTGTATTAATGAAATTTCTTCAGGTTCTTTATTCCATTGGATTGTTACTTATACCTGCTCTGCTGGCGGGATTTATGATCAGGAAAGATGCCAGGGACTTTCTCAAGGCAGATCATCGACCAAAAATTACTATTTCAATCCTTGTTCTCGTGCTATTGCTTGTTTCCATTCCATGGATAAATTATCTGGGTTATCTGAATGAACAATTATCGCTTCCCGAACGCTGGAGTGAATTGATGGAGAAGATCAGACAGAGCGATGAGGATTCCTGGGAATTAATGAAGACCTATCTCTCGGCAAATAATATTTGGGGATTATTTTTCAATCTGTTTATGATTGCTCTTATTCCGGCCATTGGTGAGGAGTTTCTTTTCAGGGGTGTCCTGCAGAGAATTTTCGGAGAATGGTTCAATAATCCTCATCTTGCGGTATGGCTGGCAGCCATCCTGTTTAGCCTGGCCCATTATCAATTTCTTGGATTTATGCCAAGAATAATGCTTGGCGCTCTTTTCGGATATTTATTCTTGTGGACCCAAAATATCTGGATGCCTGTGATTGCACATTTTATTAACAACACGGTTGGAGTGGTCTATTATTATTTATTCCTGCAGGGTAGGATTGGGGTCGATCCCCAACAACTTGGCATGCAACAGAATCCGGTGCTTTTCATATGCGGTAGCATACTGTTAACCATAATCGGATTAACTGTAATACGGCAAATACAAAAATACTCAACTGATTCCCAATCTTCTTGAGCTAAACAGATTATGATCGCTCAATTCATTTTTCCTGTACACATAAACAAGTCCGTATTCAATTGCTTTCTCGCGGCGTAGATCATCCGGAAGATCTTTGAATGATTCTTCTACTTCGTTCCAGATCTGCAGAATAATATCATCTGCAATGGGACGAAGGTCTGCCAGTTCCTTGAGGGACCTGTTATTACTAAGTTGTAGATTTTTCTGGTTACGGTATGCTTCCAGGAATTTCTCATACCTTACCTTAACAACTGCAATGGTGGGATTTGTAATGGGACTCAATCCCTTTCTTACCCTTTGTGTCTCACCATCAATTAATTTTTCTCCCCACTTGATGATTTCTTCTTCCGTATTCAGTGGAGGAAGTTTTTTTGAATATCCATTTAGCTTATAGTATTCAAGTATGGCACTTGAAATTTCACCTCTCTGGATGGCCATATTTACAACCTGCACGAAATGGGAAATATATAACTTGGCTTTTTTCTGCAGAAAATGATAGTCCTTGTTCCGTTCAATCTGATTCGTTAAGGCAGATTTTTGTAAGATTATTTTCTTTTCAAATCCTGACAGAAATGACACTACTTTCTGATAGGTGCTTTGCGAAAATGCAAGTTTGAATGGCGGTGTCTCTTTTCCCTTATGGTAGGCTTTTAATAATGCTTTATGTCTGGCATTGTCAGTATTGGGAAGTCTTCTGTAAGGCATATTGTTGAAAAGCTGTTAGAGAGCTGTTAATAATTACGGGCCAACTGCGAAGATATTAAATTATTAACAACAGGCAAGGGTATTCGTACTTTTTTGACGAATGCGACATATTGAATATAATCCTTAGATAACCAGGCATCTATAAAGATATTTTGCGGCAATTATTTTGAAATATTTAAGAGTATTGTTAATAAGCCAGGAATAGGCAAAATTCTGATTCGATGAAGTTCAATCATTTTTATCCCTGGCGAAAACCTGCCTTGTGTTCGTTGGCATTTGGAGAATCATTTATTCCTTTTAAATTCGGGGAATAATAAAATCCAAACTGAGATGTTTAAAGCAGAAGTTTATTCAAATAGAAGAAATGAGTTACGGAAGCATTTGGACGGGGGACTTGCCCTGTTCCCTGCCAATAATGAAAGTCCAATGAACTATCCTCACAATACTTATCATTACAGGCAGGATAGCAATTTCTTATATTTTTTCGGATTGGACCAGCCTGGTCTGATGGGAGTAATTGATTTTGAATCTGGAGAAGATTACCTTTTCGGGGATGATCTGGACCTGGATGATATAATCTGGATGGGGCAGCTTCCAACTATGGCTACTCTGGGTGGACAGGTAGGAATTAAGAATATCGAGGCTAAATCTAAACTTCCGGGGTATATTCAGGATGCTCTTCAGAAGGGAAGGAAGGTTCATTATCTTCCTCCTTACCGGCATGATACTCTACTGGAGCTTACCGAGCTTATCGGCATGCCATACAAAGAGGTTGGACCAGGATCTTCCATGGCCCTGATTAAAGCAGTTATTGCGTTAAGGTCGATAAAAGAAATCATTGAGATTGAAGAGATTTCAAAAGCCGTTGATATTACCTGGGAGATGCATACCACTGCTATGAAGATGGCTCATCCTGGTATATACGAACGTGAGATTGCCGGGCGTATCGAAGGCATCGCCATAAGCCATGGAACATCCGTTTCATTTCCGATTATCCTGAGTATGGATGGGCAGACGCTTCATAATCATCATCATGGGAATATTTTGAAAGAAGGTCGAATGATGGTTACCGATGCAGGAGCTGAAACTGTGAACCATTATGCCGGTGATATTACTCGTACAGTTCCTGTTGGTGGGAAATTTAATCAACGTCAGAAAGAGATATATGAAATTGTATTGAAAGCTGAAAACTGGTCCATTGATAATATAAAATCAGGAATACAAAACAGGGAGCTTCATCTCGGGGCAGCTAAAATTATTGCTGGTGGATTGAAAGACCTTGGACTAATGAAGGGAGATATTGATGAGGCCGTTGCTGCCGGAGCTCATGCTATGTTCTTTCCTCATGGACTTGGACATATGATGGGACTGGATGTTCATGATATGGAGGGTCTGGGTGAAGATAATGTTGGTTACAACGATGCAATCAAGCGCAGCGATCAGTTTGGAACAGCCTATCTGAGGCTTGGTAAGGAACTTCAAACCGGTAATGTCATAACCGTTGAACCGGGGATTTATTTTATTCCGACTCTGATTGATAAATGGAAATCGGAAGGTAAATTCACAGAATTCATCAATTATGATAAAGCTGAAACCTATAAAGATTTTGGAGGTATTCGCATCGAAGATGATGTGCTTGTCACTGAAACCGGATACAGGGTCTTAGGCAAACCGATACCGAAAACCATTACCGACATTGAAGAGATTATGAAGAAATAGCTAATTAATTTCACGCTGGAGCCATTACTAAACCGTCGCTGCTTTTTGCGTGGTAACGCAAAAATGTATGCTCCTTGTTTAGCAATGCCACTCAGCTGCAAGTAATTTTTTGTCTGTTTCTAACAGATCTTGGCGGCGTAGAACTCCCGGTTCAGTCTCGCGATATTAGTCAGGTTTATTTCTTTCGG
>JAUUZM010000293.1 GCA_030589965.1 Bacteroides sp. | reverse complement strand
GCAGGAGGGGAAAGACAGATCCGCCCTTTACCGGCAGACACCTTACTGATTCCGCAGTAAGCTGGGTTGATTCTGTATATGAATCACTCAGCCGGGATGAAAGAATTGGGCAGCTGTTTATGGTTCGTGCATATTCTAATAAGGCTGAGGCCCATAAAGAATCCATTCAGAAACTGATAAAAAAATATAATATCGGCGGACTCTGTTTCTTTCAGGGCGGACCCGTCAGACAGGCCAGGCTGGTCAACCTTTATCAATCTTCCTCCAAAACTCCCTTGTTGATTTCACAGGATGCTGAATGGGGAGCATCCATGCGATTGGATAGTACTATACGCTATCCTCTGCAGATGACCCTGGGTGCCTTGGAAGATGAGGAATTGATCCGGCAGATGGGCCGTGAAATTGCCATCCAGTTGAAAATGGTGGGGGTAAACATGAACCTGGCACCGGTACTGGACATTAATAATAACCCCAGGAACCCGGTAATAGGATCCCGATCTTTCAGTGAGGACAAAACCCTCGTTGCCCGGAAAGGAATTGCATATTTCCAGGGGATACAGGAGGAAGGCGTACTGTGCACGGCCAAGCATTGGCCCGGACATGGTGATACCGATAAGGACAGCCACCATACCCTGCCCATGATCAATCATTCACGCGAGCGATTGTTGAATACTGAAATGTATCCTTTCAGGGAGGCTATAAATCATGGAGTATCAGGGATCATGCTTGCACACCTGGAAATACCGGCCCTTGATCCTACGCCCGGAATGGCCTCTTCACTGTCAAATCAAATTACGACAGGTATTCTAAAGGAGGAGCTGGGGTTCACTGGACTCATAATCAGCGATGCTCTGGATATGGCAGGGGCTGATGAGCACGTTTTGCCGGGTGACCTTGAAGCCATGGCATTCAAAGCCGGCAATGATATCCTGTTGATCCCCTCATCTGTTCCCAAGGGCATATCTGCCATCAAAAAGGAGATACGTAAGGGGAACCTGAGCTGGGAGCGGGTGGAAGAAAGCTGTAAAAAAATTCTTGCGGCCAAATATTGGGCGGCCATTGAACATCCCATTGAGACTGTGGAACTCATAAGGAACCTGAATGACAGTAAGTTTCTGAGTACCAGATCAAAACTTTACCAGGGTTCACTCACCCTGCTTGAAAACAAGGATAAAATCATCCCCCTTCAACGACTGGACACCCTTAAAATTGCAACGCTTATTATTGGAGATACGGCTATTAATAATCTTCAGAAAACGGTGGATCTTTACCTTCCTTCTATCCATTTTAACATTTCCCGTGAAGCCTCTGCCCAGGAATATCTTGATCTGATGAAAAAACTCGAACCCTATAACCTGGTTATTGCAGGGGTGCATAATACAGATATGAGAGTTTCACGCAATTTCGGCATACGGGAGAATTCCATCCTGTTTTTAAATCAGCTTACCCGGCAAAACCCGAGCATAGTAAGCATATTTGCCAGTCCATATAGTCTCTCCAGGTTCAATTTCGGCGATGAGTTGAAAGGCCTGATTATGGGCAATGAGGATAAAGATATTGTAGCCGGACTGAGCGCTCAGCTGGTTTTTGGCGGAATCCCGGCCAGGGGCAGACTGCCTGTTACGGCCGATAAAAATTACAAACTGGGAGACGGTCTTAAAACAGAAAGCAGCCACCGACTGAGATACGGATTACCTGAAGAAGTTGGGATTGATTCAAAGCTTTTATACAAGATAGATTCACTGGCATTGGATGCCATCGGAGTCAAAGCCACTCCGGGATGCCAGGTACTTGCCGCACGTGACGGGATGGTGTTCTATAATAAGGCATTCGGACATCATACCTATGGCCGAAAGGATACCGTCAAATGGAACGATCTTTACGATATAGCTTCGATCACAAAAATTGTAGCCACCCTTCCGGTTCTCATGAAACTAAGCCAGGAAGGCCGGTTCAACGTGAATGATCCTCTAAGCCGTTACCTTCCATATCTCGACACTACAAATAAAGGAGAGTTGCTGATTAAGGACATTCTATCGCATCATGCCGGACTGCATCCATGGATTCCCTTTTACTATTCGACTATTGAGCCTATGGATCCAGACGAATCTCTGATAAGTAGAAAGCTTTCAAGCACTTACCCTTTACGCCTGGCCGGACATATTTTCCTGAATAAGAATCTGAAGTATGTTGATGGAGCCTATTCCCGCGATTTTTCCGTATTGTACCCAAACCAGGTGGCAGATAACCTTTTCATCCACCATGATTATACGGACAGTATCATGCAGATGATCATCCGTTCCGAGTTGCGCGAGAAAAAGGAGTACATGTATTCCGACCTGGGCTACTATTTCCTTCATCCCATTATGGAGTCCCTTACGGGGGAAGCGCTCGATAACTATACCAGTGAGCATTTCTACCGCCCTCTTGGTTCTGCCTATACCGGATATTTACCGCTTGAAAAATTCCCGAGGGAACAAATCATCCCAACAGAAAATGATCTTGCTTTCAGAAGGCAACTGTTACATGGATATGTACACGACCCGGGTGCAGCAATGCTGGGAGGTGTAGCCGGACATGCGGGAGTATTCTCCAATGCCAACGACCTTGCCAAAATCATGCAGATGTACCTGAACGGTGGACATTATGGGGGAGTTGATTTCATTGCCGATTCCATTATCAAGCAGTTTAATACATGCATCCATTGCGAGGAAGAAAACCGGCGTGGAATAGGTTTTGATAAACCTGAAATGGATTATGAAAAGGATGGACCTTCCTGCCAATGTGTTTCACCCAATAGCTTTGGTCATTCCGGGTTTACCGGAACACTGGTATGGGCTGATCCTGATACCGGCATCCTCTACGTATTCCTTTCCAATAAAATCCATCCGAACCAGGATAGTCCAAAACTTGTCGAACTGAATGTCCGTACAAAAATACAGGAGGTTCTTCACGAGTCCCTTCTGTATTAAAACAATATCTTTGTGCCCATATTAATTTAATCAACCTTATGAAACCAAGCCATATTGAACATATCGGAATAGCCGTAAACGACCTGCAGCAGGCCATAAAGTATTATGAGGATGTACTCGGTCTCAAGTGTTATGCTGTTGAAGAAGTGGCTGATCAGAAAGTCCGAACTGCCTTTTTCCTGGTTGGGGAGACCAAGATTGAATTGTTAGAATCAAGCGATGCAGATGGACCCGTGGGTAAGTTCATTGAAAAAAGGGGTGAGGGGATACATCATATCGCCTTTGCTATGGATGATGCATCTCAGGCCCTGAAAGAGGCGGAAGAAAAAGGAGTACAGCTGATTGATAAGACATCGAGGAAGGGAGCTGAGGGACTGGACATAGGGTTTCTTCATCCAAAATCAACCTTCGGGGTTCTTACTGAATTCTGCAGTAAAAACTAATTTCAAGCAGTATGAACAGCCTTCGAAACATCTGGATCAGAATATTTCCCGCCGGACTTCTCCTGTTCCTGCTGTTGATTGCAGGATGCGCCAAACAAAAGGAACCTGAGGTAAGTTTGCTTAACGGGCGCTTTATGACTACCAATGTGGATATCTCACCCGGTGGAATTCTGAAGTTCAAATGGATAGCAGAGAAGGGCCAGGCGGATCTTGAATCATTTACTATCAGGGTGAATGGGACAGATCTGGGTGGGTTCCCGAAGGTATCACTGGATCCTGATATGTATTTTGATTCGACTTACCTGGAAGGACCTATATCAGAAGGGGACTATACTTATGCTTTTATCGCGACTGATATGGATGGCAATATTGGGGATAAAGTAATTGTCGTCAGCGTGGAATAAGTCATCAGCGTAGAATAAGGTATATTCTTTAGCATAGTAATCACAACCCTATTTCACTGAAACTCTTCCTATCTTTATCCTGGCAAGATTACTCAGCTGTGGAAATTTCTTGCGAAAGACAAAATAAAAATTGTTCAATAATGGGTGAAACTGGCAGAGCCGGGAACCATGGCGGCAGGATCCGTTCGGATTGCCTCGTCAGGGTAGAAATTAAATCCAGAGGCGGGATTATGCTCGAACTGGAAAGTAAGGTGGATGCACTTTACGGAAAATCCATCCGGGAACTTGTTCAGAAAATCTGCAAACATTTTGAAATTGCACATGCTGATAT
>JAUUZM010000072.1 GCA_030589965.1 Bacteroides sp. | reverse complement strand
TGCTATTTAGTAAGTATCAGTTTTTGATATTTCAGAAAATTCTCTCCAACCACCTTTAGGATATAGAAACCGCTTGGTTGGGACGAAAGATCTATCTCCGATTGAATTTCATGGTTAATGGAGCCGTTTGAACAACAACGACAATTTACCAGCATTCCGGAAGAATTATATACTCTCAGATTTAACTTTCCTGATGTCGGATTTTTAATGCTCACACTAAAATTTCCATCTGAAGGATTTGGTTGTACTAACATTGTTGGGTTTTTATGGTTTATGATGATGTAAAAATACAAAGGAGAACAGGTACCGGTCTAACAGATATGTCTCATATAATAAAAGATATGTAACATACGTTAATTTATCGGCCAAAATCATGTATCTGTAAAACTCAGATCATTAATTATTTTTCGCAAAGAAGATTTTTGTATATTGTCCGATGAATCACTAAAGCATTTGAATATGAGATCCTTAACTATATTTATAGTCATAACATTGTGCTTGATTACTGCCTGTACCGGATTGGAGGATAACAAGCAGGAATATGCCCGTGTTCAAATCTACCTGACTGATGCCCCGGGAGACTATCAGGAGGTAAATATTGATGTTGTTTCTGTCAGGGTCATCATCAATGATTCCCTGATCGATTTACCAACCAATACAGGTATATACAACATTCTCGATTTTGTAAATGGCAAGGATACATTGCTTGTTGAGGATGACATCCCTGCAGGTTACCTGAGCCAGATAAGGCTGGTCCTGGGTGATGATAATTCGGTCATGAGGGATGACGTGATTCACAACCTGAAAACCCCAAGCGCTCAGCAATCCGGGTTGAAGCTCAATGTACATGAAAATATTCATCCGGGTATTTCCTATGCCTATGTACTGGATTTTGAAGCTGAAAAATCCATTGTAACCACCGGAAATGAAAAGCACCTGCTAAAGCCGGTGATCCGGGTTTTTACAAAGGCTGTTTCCGGAACGCTTGAAGGAGTCTCATGGCCTCCGGAAGCAAAGGCCTATATCAGTGTGATCAATGCCGAAGATACTGTAGGGACCAGTGCAAACACTGTTACGGGAGAATTCATGGTCAGGGGGCTTACAGAGGGTACCTACGACATTGATTTCGAATCTGCCGACGGATTCGCAGATACTACCCTTAATGATGTATTCATCCTGGCTGGTCAGGTTACCCGGCTGGATACCATGAAACTCCTGCCAGTTCTATAACCATCATATTGGAATTCCGGGTAACTGTTAAAATGCTTATTTTATCTGTCCTGACCTTATGGATGGCATCCTGCAATACATCGGTAAAGGAAGAAAAGATACCTGTTACAACTGAATCTGAAGGCGCCAGGATGTTATATCTTAAAGCCGATGCCTTATTTGAAAAGGTCTACATATCTGAAGCGGTAGCTCTTCTGGAAGAAGCATTGGAGGAGGATCCCGATTTTTTTATGGCCGCATATGGTCTTGCTACCCATTATATGTTTTTTGAAGATAACAGGGATTTTCGAAAGTATGCAGCACTGGCTATCCAATCAGAAATTACATTGAGCAAGGGTGAAAACCTACTGAAAGCCGCTTTACAAACACTTCTGGAAGATCAGGATGCTGATGTCACAGAATTCGGAAAGGAATTGGTAAAGCTTTATCCTAATGATCTTTACGCATATTTTCACCTTACCTTTTTTCAGCAAATAACAGAAGACTACCAGGGACAGGTTGAAACCCTCCTGAAAGCTGCAGAAATCAAAGAAGATCCAGCAAATATTTTTAATTCATTGGGGTATTCTTACATGGATATGGGACAATTTAATGATGCAGAAAAAGCCCTGGATAAGTACCTCGAATTAAAGCCGGAAGAGCCCAATCCATATGACTCAAAAGGGGATTATTACATGGCCATTGAGGAATACGGCAAAGCTTATGAATCATTTATGAAGGCTTTTGAGATAGACTCTACATGGACAGGATCCCTCCGGAAGGCAAAGAGAGCCAGTGCCCTGATCAATTCACCCTAAGAAGAATCTATTCCCAATAAAACAATCATTATGAAACCGATTATAATACCATTCTTAGCAGGCCTGATATTCATGATCCCTATGGGTTGTGTGGAAAATGATCCTGGCGATAACATCCGAAACGTGATTGGTACCGGACCCGTCGTGTCCAAAACCCTTACTCTGGATGAATTCAGCAAGATTGAAAATACAGGTGTTGCTGATATCTATGTCACGTTGGGAAGTCCCCAATCCGTGGTATTGAAAGCCCAGCAGAACATCATCGATATAATGACAATCGGGGTTGTAAGTGATGAATTAAAGATTGGACTGGAGAACGGCGTAAACATCGAAAGAGCAGAAGAAATCAGGTTTGATATCACCATCCCTGAGATCACCAGTATAACCCTGACCGGGGTGGGAGATTATATCTTATCCGGTGACTACCAGGAGGAACTGACCATCATCCTGACAGGGGTCGGGTGGGTCAGGGCCTTTGATCTGGAAGTTGGAACCTGCAACATTACAATTACAGGTGTTGCCGACTGCGAGGTGCATGTGAAAAATGAGATGATTGTGACCATTATTGGTGTCGGAAATGTTTATTGGAAAGGGCATCCGACCATATCGTCATCTATTAGCGGGGTGGGTGCCTTAATCGATGCCAATTAGCCTTAATGATCTGTCGAGTATATCCTTAACTGGTAATGCCTCATTTGCAAAAACCAGCTGACCCATAATGTTCATGAAATATGGTGATAGTGATTCATCCGGTTGATATAAATGTAAATCATTATATTCAGGATGTCAAATCGTAAATTCTAATCTCAATATGGATTCCTATCAAAAGCTTGCCGAACGCCTGGATCAGATTCCCAACGGATTTCCAAAAACCGAGAGTGGGGTTGAGCTTAAATTGCTGGCGAAGCTGTTTACTCCTGAAGAGGCTGCGCTTGCATCAAATCTCAGCCTGGACCTACTGTCTGTCAAGGACATTGCATCCATTTATGGTACCGGCGAACCTGAAGTGAAGTCCATGTTAATCGGGATGGTTAAGAAGGGGCTGATCGATATGAAAAGGAAGGAAGGAGAGGGTTTTGTCTTTTGCCTGATCCCTTTCGTCGTGGGGTTTTATGAACGTCAGAATGCAAAAATAGATAAGGAGTTTGCCGAATTGTTCGAGGCTTACTATAAGGAAGGTTTTCACAAAGAGATGTTGGCAACCCCTTCAGTCCACCGTGTTATACCGGTAGAAAAAACCATCCCGGTAAGTACCGATGTCATGCCTTATGAAAAAGCCTCGACCTACCTGGATGATGCCCGGTCCTGGGGAGTTTTGAACTGTATTTGCCGGGTACAGCAGAATTTGATAGGCAAAGGTTGTGACCACACAGTTGAGAATTGTCTGGTATTTTCCTCACGGCCAGGTGCTTTTGACCGGATTGATGATATCAAAACCATCAGCAAGGAAGAAGCACTGGAGATACTTGCAGAGGCAGACAGGGAAGGCCTGGTACATGCCCCATCCAATACGCAGGAAGAAGTGAATTATATATGCAATTGTTGTACTTGTTCCTGCGGGGTACTCAGGGGGATGGTTGAATATGGAAATACTGACATCATTGCCCACTCAGATTTTTATGCAGTTGTTGACGAGGATCTATGCACTGCTTGTGAGGATTGCCTGGACCGCTGCCATTTCAATGCGATGAAAATGAATGATGATATCTGCGTGGTGGAGACTTCCAGTTGTGTCGGATGCGGTCTCTGCATCACTACCTGCCCTTCAGAAGCCCTCTCGCTTGTGCAGAAAAGTCCGGATGAAATTACTCCGCCACCCATATCTGTGAATGAATGGAGGGAAAAGAGGGAAAAAGCCAGGATCGTATGAAAATCTTCTATCAGTTAAGAAAGATCAGTTTCTCAGTATTCATTCTGTGCAACTCAATATTTATTTTTTCGCAGGACAATGAAAAAATACTCCCGGCATGGACAGAGGGAGAAATGGAAATACACCATATTAACACAGGAAGGGGAGAAGCCGTTTTCTGTATTTTCCCTGATGGGACCACCATGCTGATCGATGCCGGCGATCTTGGACCTGAAATTAATCCGGGTACTACGCATGGTTTACCCAATGAATCCAGACAAGCTGGTGAATGGATTGCACGTTATATTTCAAGGATCCTTCCCGACAGGAAGATGAAAAGCATTGATTATATGTTCCTGACCCATTTTCATGGCGATCATATGGGCGGAGCTTATTCAGTATCCCCAAAGACCGCAAAGGGAGGAGATTACATTTTAAGTGGCATAACTGAGGTAGGGGAGTATTTGTCATTCAAAAAGATGGTTGACAGGGACTGGCCAACCTACCAATATCCAGAGCCGCAACAAAACAGCGGTTTTGAAAACTACCTGAACTTTGTAAAATGGAATATTGAAAATACAGGAATGGAGATGGAGCGTTTTATTCCCGGCAGCAATCAACAATTTACATTGGTTAACAAGCCGGAAGAATACAGTGGTTTATTCAAGGTTCAGAACGTAATTTCCAATGGTGAAGTGTGGACAGGAGAAGGGACTGGCACCAAAAGTCTTTTCCCTGATAATGAGTCTGTTAATGAAAATATGTGTTGTGCCGGAATCAAGATAACCTTAGGTGATTTTGATTATTTCAATGGTGGAGATATTTACGGACGAATTCCTTTTAACACAGCCGAATGGCGAGATATTGAAACCCCGGTAGGTAAGGTCCTCGGTCCGATAGAAGTATGTGAAGTCAATCATCACGCTTTTATAGACGCAATGAGTGAATCATTCATTGCAGAGGTCAGGCCACAGGTATTTGTCTTACAGGTATGGCACAAACACCATATTAATTTGACTACCCTGCCAAGTATGTATTCGAAAGCCTTATACAAAGAAGACCGCGATATCATTCCCACAAATATCCCGGACATTACAGCCGCATACCTGGGAGAAACCCACCTCAATAAATTAACGGGAGATGGTGGCCATGTAGTCATAAAAATCCAGCCCGGAGGCAATCAATATCACATTTATCTGCTTTCAGCCGATGATGAGTCAATGACTGTGAAGAACATATTCGGACCATATAATTGCAGATAAAATGATGAGTATTCTTTCTTTACCCGGTGTACTTCAGATAAGAATTCGATGATTATTGAAGGTATCTTATTTACAAATAATAAACCGGTATCTATCGAGATATCAGACGGGAAAATCATCAGGATCAAACCAGGGCAGAAATCCACCGATGGTCCCCAATTGATTGTTGCACCCGGACTGGTAGACATTCAGATCAATGGTTACAATGGGATCGATTTTTCAGATCCTGACCTGACAGCTGAGGATCTTAAAAAGATAGTCGCTGGACTCTGGGAAGTTGGAGTAACCACCATGCTTCCAACAGTAATCTCAAACGATCATGAGCATTTAATGAACTCCTTTAAAGCATTATCAAATGCCCGTACTGATCCAAAGGTCAGCATGTCGGTCCCTGGATTCCACCTGGAAGGTCCGTATATATCACCAGAAAAAGGCTTCCGCGGCGCACATCTGGAAAAGTATATTCGCCTTCCGGATCTCCAGGAATTCAAGCAATACCAGGAAGCAGCAAATAATATGATCAGGCTGATAACTGTAGCACCAGAATTATATGGATCCATCCCTTTAATACGATATTGTGTTGATAATGATGTCGTTGTTTCTCTGGGGCATCACAATGGTACAGCTGAAGAGATTACAGAAGCAGTGGATGCCGGTGCAACTTTATCGACGCACCTGGGTAATGGATGCGCCAATCTGATCCACCGGCATAATAATCCTATCTGGCCACAGCTTGCTGAGGACCGGCTTTCGGCGAGCATCATCACCGATGGGTTCCATCTCAACAGAGAGGAGGTCCGGACTTTTTATAAAGTGAAGGGGGATGAGTTAACCATACTTATTTCGGATGCCGTGGACCTGGCAGGATTGCCTCCGGGGGAATACATCAGGTGGGGGGTAACTATAGTATTGACCCCGGATATAGTAAAATTTCCGGCAGAAAATGTATTGGCCGGATCTGCCTCAACCATATCAAAATGCGTTGGCAATATGATGCGATTCACCGGCTGCAGTCTGGAAAGCGCGATCAACATGGCAAGTCGCAACCCGGCCAGACTCATGGGCCTGGATGATATTGGGGGAATCCAGATAGGGAAAAGGGCAGATTTAATCCTCTTTATACTGGAGGATGAAGGTATTCACATCAGGCAAACCATTCTCAACGGAGATGTGGTGTACCAGGCGGAATAACATCGGTCTCCTCGAATAGATATTTCAGTACACCATTCTCAAACTGGAATTTATGGGTCTTTCCTTCGATTTCCAGGCTGAACCCTTCCGAGGTATACGTATATGAATAGGGGACATCCTTGAAACTGAACAGGACCGGTTGAACAACATGTGCCCGATCAGCCTGGTCTTTGTACACGAGCTTGGTAATTGGTCCCATATAGTCCCACTCTACCTCATTCTGCGGTCCGAAATCAAACAGCAAATCAATCCTACAGGTGCCATTGACACCATTTATTTCCCAGCCCTTTAAAGTACGCTCTGTTGGATACCTGGTCTGAAAATGTCCGTTGACCCATAGCCGCCTCTCCTTTGTTCCTGCAACATCATCGATCAGAAGCAGGTGGCTGTCATCGATCATCAGCAAATGTCTGTTGTAGTGCGAGGCTGTGTGAGGGAAGGCTTCACGGATATCACAAACCAGGTAAAATCCGGTTTCATGTTCAAATGCCTTCCGGATATAGCTAGTGGCACAGTCCGATTGCTCATGGCCGCGAATGGTGACACAGTTATGTTCACTGGCCTTATTGGCCCCATAACCGGGATCGATCAGAAACCTGTCCTGGCCATATCCCAGGATCAGGTTACCCAGATCATCATTATCATGGTTTCCCCCATTAAATCCACCGCGAAAAGCCAGCCAGCTGTTCTCCCCACGCCACATGGCCCAGTCAATGCCGTCAAAATGCCAGAAACGGGGCATTCTCAATGGACTGCCTTCCTGGTGTGGTTGCCTGTACCAGAAGCTTTCGACATCATGGAATAATCCACCTCTTCCAATTCCTTTATTGGTCCGTCTTTCCTGGTCCCATGTCCACTCCGGACGGTTCAACTGCCTGGCCCACCAGAATCCATGTGCAATTCCATACTGGCTCCCTTTATCATTGCAATCGGAGAAATTATAAGCTTGGCCATCCGGGGCAAACATGGGGATCCAGAAGGTTAGGGTATGATGAAAATCTTCATTTTCCAGGAGTCCCAGATCTTCACCGGTGAGCTTTAAATAGGGTACGATAAAATCAGTCAGGTGGCCTATGGCAGTCCCCTGATACATGACACCTTCAATATAACCACCGCCCGGATAAAAGGAATTGATCATATATGGCAGACCTTCTGTGGCAAGCTGGAGCACAAAATCAGAAAGCTCAGGATTCGCATTGCGGATGACCATGGCTGCAATGCCTGCATTTCCATGCAATGCCGAATTCCAGTTGAAATCGCAGTTCACCCACCAGTCTCTTTTTGCATGGCCCTCCAGGTAAGCCCGGAGACCCTTTTCGATAAGGGCTTTCATACATTCACGCTTCTGCGGCTCATCCAAATAATTATAGAGTGCGTCATACCCGAATGAAACATTAAACAGGAGCTCTCCCGTAGTGAGGTTAGCGGAATTAATATGATATTTTCCTGGTGGTTCTGCCTTCCATTCATTGGATCTGCAGGATGCCAGCAATGCCTGTTTTGCTATGTTAAGATAAACAGTTTCCCCGGTAATATACCAGGCCACAGTTGCCCGTTCCAGCCATTTTTTTAATACCCGGGAATTGGTATTGCTTTCAGGCAAACCCTGACCAAGTTCCTGTAATGCCAGCAGGTTTCGCTCATGAATGTCCTTGAAATAAGGATCATCCAGGTAGGCAGACAGGTTGTTCCACTGCTTGTTGTCCAGGTAAAGCCATGGAAAAGATTGTTTCTTATTCTCAAAATACGTCGAGGAAGGAGCAGGGTCTGAATCGTTGTAGAATGTTTTATCTTCTATGAAGTAAGCCAGGAGAGAATCCTTATGTTTTCCTGGATATTTTTGTGCCATTACACAATGGTACTGGGCTGATAAAAGTATTACTGCGATAATTAATTTATGGAACATATTGCTCTTGGTTGTTACCAGTGGTTTAAATTTAATTGGTTTCTTTGAGAAACAAAGTACAGCGATGTTTTAATTATTCTTTATCAGTCTTGCCGGAAAGTATAAAAGAACATAAAAGCGTCTCCATTTTAATAGCCTTGATCATCGCCGGGGAAGCTATATTTATTCTTCCATTTGTCATGGCAAGGATCTTTCGTCCAACGCTGCTGGCAGTGTTCGATATTACCAATACGGAGCTGGGATTGTTTTTCTCCATTTACGGTTTAGTGGCGATCGTATCGTACATTTTTGGAGGAACACTCGCAGACCGCTTTGCAGCCCGGAACCTGATGGCCATAGCCCTCTGGCTGACATCCATTGGGGGAGTGATAATGTTCTTTCTTCCTTCTTCCGGGATCATGAAAGCGGTATATGGTTTCTGGGGATTTACCTCCATCTTCCTGTTCTGGGCAGCCTTGATCAGGGCCACCCGGGAATGGGGAGGATCGGGTTTCCAGGGGAGGGCATTTGGCTGGCTTGAAGGTGGGAGAGGGGCTACTGCAGCGCTAACGGGAACCATTGCTTTCCTGTTATTCTCACGCTTCAGTACGGGACCCTCAACAGCAGTCCCTGACTCCAGTGGTATTTATGCATTTCAAATTGTTATTCTGGTTTTTTCCGGAATGACGTTTGTAAGTGGACTGTTAGTCTGGTTTTTGGTACCGAAAACTTCTCCAGGTACCCAACACGCAACCTCACGGGAAGGCCTTGATCGGGTGATGAAAGTAATAAAATTACCTTCAGTCTGGATGTTGGCAATCATCATAGTCTGTGCATATGTCGGGTACAAGAGTACTGATGACTTCTCCCTGTATGCCAGGGAGATACTGGGATTCTCCGAAGCTGATGCCGCCGGGGTTGGCACTGCTGCCCTCTGGCTTCGCGCCCTGGTGGCCATCCTGGCTGGATACCTGGCAGACAGGTTTGACCGGATAAAACTACTCACCATTTGTTTTGGAATTACGGCGGGATGCGGATTGCTGGTCGGTATAGGGTTGCTGGATCATATCCTGGGATTGATATTGCTCAACCTGACCCTGACAGCTGTAGGTATATACGGGGTTAGGGCTATTTATTTTGCTGTTATGAAAGAGGCAAAAGTTCCTATTGGATATACAGGAACAGCAGTAGGGATCGTATCGTTTGTAGGTTTTACCCCTGATATTTTTATGGGTCCATGGATGGGCCATCTCCTCGATAAATATCCCGGGGAGCCCGGTCATCAATATGTTTTTTTACTGCTCACCTCTTTTGCTGTTATCGGTTTGATAATCAGTATGGTCTTTGGTTGGTACACAAAAAAAACAGAGAGTGATCCTACCTGGAAAATTTAGTTATTTTTGTTTACAAGTATTTCAGTCTTAAAACATCTAAAAATGAAATCCTATCTTGGTTTAATTGTAGTATCCTTTGCGATTCTCCTACTCGGAATCCCGGATATAAAAGCACAGGGACGTGAGGAGATATCCTTCAATGACAATTGGAAATTTCAGGGTCAATCTGTTTCAGGGATGCTGATTGACGAAATAGTATCATTACCCCATTCATGGAATAAATTCGATGCTCAGGAAGGAATTAAGTATTACAGGGGAACTGGAAAGTATGTAAAAAGTTTTGAATCGATAAAGTTATGGAGGCAAAGCAGGGTTTTTATTCGATTCGAGGGAGTAAATATTACAGCAAAGATAGTTTTAAACGGGCAGAATGTAGGGGAGCACAAAGGAGGTTATGCAGCATTTTGTCTTGAATTAACGGAACATCTTCTGTTTGATCAGAAAAACTCAATTGAAGTTACTGTAAGCAATGAAGAAAACCTTGAAGTAATACCCCTGGTAGGAGATTTTAATAATTATGGTGGTATTTATCGGCCGGTCAATCTAATAGTAACTGATCCTGTCTGTATTACCCCTTTGGACTATGCTTCCCCTGGTATTTATTTGAAACAGGATAATGTAAGCAGGGAAAGCGCAGAAATAGAGGTTTTAACCAGGATGTCCAATGGTTCGGGTAAAGAAGTTCCTATTGAATACAAGACATCTATCATTGATGCCTCCGGCGAAGTGGTAGAAACGCAAGAGACTAAAGATATATTACCTGCTGATAACAGTGAGCTGGCCCATAAATATACCATACACACTCCAAACTTGTGGAACGGTAAAAAAGATCCCTACCTGTACCAGGTGCAGGTGGATATTCTTGAAAATGGAATCCTTATTGATTCAAAAACAGAACCACTGGGACTGCGCTATTTTCATATAGACGCCAATGAAGGATTCTTCCTGAATGGTGATCCGATTGACCTGCGCGGCGTGAGCCGCCATCAGGACCGTAAGGACAAAGCCTCTGCTATTTCAGATGCTGATCATCGTGAGGACATGGACCTTATGCTGGAAATGGGGATCAATGCCATAAGATTGGCGCATTACCAGCATGCTGAGATTAT
>JAUUZM010000054.1 GCA_030589965.1 Bacteroides sp. | reverse complement strand
TATCTCATCTTGCAGTTGTTTATACACCGGGTTATTATATATCTTATTCATAAGGGATTTCTTGCAACGGTATTTTTTATCCTTGGCTATCTGCACATTTTTATATTCCATGACGACAGAAATTTCTTCCATGGATGCATTTCGAAAGTACATATTAAGAACCTTCTGGCATTCCTTACTTAGTTCCCTGAAATGCTGTTCGTAGAGTTTTAGCTCAGAATTTTCCCTGATTTTGTTATTAGCTGTTTCGTCATCAATGAATTCATCCATAACCTGGACATTACTTCCTGAAACTGATTTTTTCTCAAGCTCCTGAAGCCATAGAAACCGGCAAACGGAGTACAAGTATGTCCCGAATTTACAGCTAAGCTGAAGGCCATGCTGGGTGATCTTCTGGTATACTTTGGTGACTCCTTCCTGAAAAGTATCTTCAGCATCTTGTTCACTACCCCCGTTTGAAAGGATCATCTTTCTGACATCCGGATAGCAGGTTTTGTATACATACCGGATCACGCTGTCCTTTCTCCTGGCAATTCCATTTATAATATCTGCAGCTGATAATACTCTCATTTAGCTCTTACGAAAATAATACTCAAACAAATTATTAAAAAGGTTCGAATATAAAAATATACCTATTTAACTAATTTGCAGAATTAAAAAGGGTGATTTAGATCACCATGAGGAAATTAATTATTAAGGGACCAGTACGAGATAAAACAGTGTAATGAAAGGATCAAAGCGATGCTCTAATTATTGAGGTGTTTCAGGTATTCAATGATAAGTCCTATTTCTTCATCAGAAACCAGGCCCTCATACGAAAGCATTAGTCCTTTATTATAACCCTTTACGATATCAGAACCGGGATCCAGTATGGAATTTCTAATGTACATTGAATCCGCCATGACCTGCCGGGTTCTTCCACCCGTTTCAACTTCAACCATATGCCCGTAAACTCCCAGGTAAGTTGGACCAACAAGCTTATTTCCATCTGAAGTATGACAGGCAACGCAACCGTTTTTCTGCATTACCCTTAGTCCGGCCTGCCAGGCAGGGATGTCCGTCGGGATTTCAACCTTTGTGGTATCAACATACCACGCTTGATAGGCAGAGTCTGATAATACCCTGACACGGGCATTCATGAATGAATGTTCAAGACCGCAATATTCAGCACAAAAAAGGTCGTATCCTCCTTCCCGCAAGGACTTGAACCACATGTTTTTTTCGATTCCGGGAACCATATCTTCTTTCACCCTGAATGCCGGGATATAAAGGCTGTGAATCACATCAAGGGCGACCAGATCTAGTTCGACTGCCTGATCTACAGGTATGACCAGGCTATCCGTCATTTTTCCATTTTCATACAAGAAATTGAACTGCCACATTCGGGCTATGGCTGTAATCTTCATGGCATCATCAGGAACATTTAACATGGGTTTGTACCCTGCCCAGCCGACGAAGAATAGTGCAATCACAAGTATAAATGCTCCACCAGTCCAGGCGATTTCCAGCTTCGTGTTCCCCTCAATCTGAACGGCTTTCGGATGTTTGGATTTTCTGTACTTGAAAATAAACCATACCATCAGGAACGTTAGTACAATAAGGAACAAAAAACTAAATCCCAGAATAATGATAAACACCCTGTCAACACCTTCGACAAAGCTGGAAGCATCTAATTTATCAACAGAATACATAATTATCTGAATATGTAATCAAGTAATGTAATAAAAATGACTGCCCCGATTAAGGCCAGTACGGCAGTGATTAATATGCCGAATATTTTGACATCGAATTTCAGGTGCATGAAATATACCAGGACTAAAATAGTCTTGGCAGTTGCAAGCAACATTGCCGCCAAAACTGTAAATGCACCCAGTTCATAATTTGTGACAGCAATGGATATAAAAGTAAAAGTCAGCAGGGCAGCCAGGACTATAATAAATGTCCTGAATGGTACAATATGATGTTTGTCTTCGTTATTACTCATAATTATCTTTTAGGTAATCAGGTAAAAAAGCGGAAATAGAAAGATCCAGATAATATCGACCAGGTGCCAGTATAATCCGGCATTTTCCAAATGCACGAAATTCTCAGAGTTGATTCTTCCCTTCTGTATTCGCACGAAAACAACAAGGATAAAAACAAGCCCAACTATTATATGGAGAGCATGCAGTCCGGTCATGAAAAAGTACAATCCAAAAAATAATACTTCTCCCTTGCCATACTCAAGCAATAATTCTGAACCCGGGAACAGGCCATGCTCAATTTTCAGACTCCATTCAAAATATTTATTAACCAGAAATACCAATCCAACCAGTACTGTAAATCCAAGCAATCCTAAAGAAAGAACTTTTTTATTCTTTTGAAGGGCTGTAATCGACATGGCGATAGTGGCCGAACTTGCGAGTAATAAAACTGTATTTAAGGCACCAACGAAGGTGTTAAGTTCTTCTGCTGCAAATTGAAATGCATCTCTGTTTAAAAAACGATAAACAGCATATACCAGAAACAAACCTGCAAAGAGCAATAATTCGGTAAATATGAACAGCCACATTCCAAATCGTGATCCTATATCATCTCTGTGTTCTTCCATATTATTCATAGTCATAAGGTCCCTTATCAATAATCGGAATTTCTTCGAAATTTTCCAAAGATGGGGGAGATTCTACAGTCCATTCCAGGGTTTTTCCATTCCATGGATTATCACTCTCAACGGGATTGCCGAATTTTGCGGAACGAACAAGGTTGGTAATGATAATTACTAATCCCATTATCATTACGATGGCCCCCAATGAAGAAATTATATTACCTCCATGAAATTGGGGAAGATAATCGAAATATCTTCTGGGCATACCTGCTATTCCCAGGTAAAACATGGGCAGGTAAAGAGTCAGAAAGCCTATGAAGAAAATTAACCATCCCACATTTGCCCAGGTTTCCTCATACATTCTTCCGAACATCTTGGGGAACCAATAATGAATTGCCCCCATAAAGGCAAATCCAACACCACCAAATACGATAAAGTGAAAATGGGCAACGACAAAATGTGTATCATGAACATGAACATCTGTTGCAAGAGCTCCCAGTACAAGTCCAGTCAGTCCACCAATCATAAATACAAATATAAAGGATACCGCCCAGTAGAAGGGAGTCTTAAGGTTAATGGATCCTTTATATATAGTTGAAATCCAGTTAAATACCTTAACTCCGCTGGGGATTGCCACCAGGAAGGTTAGAATGGAAAAGACATACAACGCAACCCCGCTCATTCCTGAGGTGAACATATGATGCCCCCAAACGAAATAGCCCACAAATGCAATAGCCAGAGTAGAAATGATAATGGCCTTATACCCGAATATTGTTTTTTGGGCAAAAGTCGGAAGAATCTCAGAAATAGCTCCCATTGCGGGTAGAATCATAACATATACTGCCGGATGGGAGTAAATCCAGAACAGATGCTGGTAGAGAATAGGGTCCCCTCCAAGGGCCGGATCAAAAAAACCAATATTAAAAATACGTTCTCCAACCGTCATAAGCAATGTAATGCCTATCACCGGAGTTGCCAGTAATTGAATCCAGGCGGTACCATACAGTGTCCATGGAAAAAGAGGCATTTTAAGCCAGGTCATGCCCGGGGCTCGCATCCTGTGGATGGTCACAATAAAATTCAAGCCTGTAAGGATGGATGAAAATCCAAGGACAAATGCTCCCAGCACTGCGGGAAGCATATTCGTAGTAGTTTTAAAACTGTAAGGAGCATAAAATGTCCAACCTGTATCAGGAGGACCCCCGCTCATAAATTGTGAGGCAACTGCCAGAATAGCACCAAATATATATATATACCAGGATAAAAGATTTAATCTGGGGAAGGCCACATCTTTTGCTCCGATTAGAATTGGAAGCATGAAGTTTCCGAATACAGCAGGCAAACCTGGAATTACGATCAGGAAAATCATGATGATGCCATGCAGGGTAAATACCCCATTATAGGTCTTGGCTTCCATGATCGTCTTCCCGGGTGCAAGTAATTCAAGCTTCATTAATAATCCCAGGATGGCACCAATAATGAAAAAGGACATAATGCTGTATAAATACAACAATCCGATTCTCTTATGGTCAGTAGACAGAATCCACGCAAGTATCCCCTTGCGTTCACTTACATCATAAAAACTTGGTTCCCTTCTTTCTAGTTTTGCATTTATCATTCGAGTGCGATTTTTTTCTTATTCCTTTTGCCTTGTATAACCAAAATCAACACGATAATTAATGCAGTCAGGGTAATGATAGGAGCTGCTACACGTGTCATACTGAGCACATATCTTTGTCCCACAGGATCATAAGCAAAGCAAAACTCCAGGACTCTGTTCACAGTGGGTGCTGAAATCCCCTTGGAAGCTTCTGTTAATGCCATAGTAATTTCGAAAGGAAGGAAATATGTGCCGTTCAGGTACCTGGTAATTTTACCATCCGGTGAGACTACGCAGATAGAGGCAGCGTGGATAAAATCATTTCCGGTTCGTTTATATTTGAATCCTACAGCTTCGGTAAGCCGGTTGATATTTGCACTGTCAGAGACAAAGAATTTCCAGCCATCCTTAAAGGGATCGGCATTGCTCATCAGGTTCAGATAATTGGTCTTTTTTCGAATTCCCAGGTCAATTGATTCCCGAGGATCAAAACTAATAGTAAGGACCTGGTAGTCTATTCCGGCTTCTAATTTGACCTTATTCATGGCATCCGCAAGTCCCTCCATCAGGGGACTGCAAATTCCGGGACAACGATAGTATACCAGGTTGATAATGGTTGGTTTATCAATCAGGTTTTCCAGAGTTATTCGATCTCCCTTTTCATCCGTTAGGGTAATGTCGGGTGGCAAGAATTCATCCAGATGTTCCTCGATACCAATTTCTAATTCCGGGGAAGTAATTGGGGTTTGTCCAAAAGAAATCAGAGGTATGAGAAGCAAAAGAAGTAATAATTCAGGGGCTTTTGGTTTTGTCATTTCGATTGCATTTATCGCTCATAAAGATAATTTTTTTTTGATATCTATATGTGTTTATTTATATCGAATCTAAATTTCTTAAGCCTTACTAAGAAATACCGGGAGTCTGCCAATTCTTAATTGCAATCAGCATAAACCATGCATACCCTTAAGTCTGTGAAACAGGCAGATAATTCCACCGGTCCAGGATAAAGGTTAAATCCAAAATCGGAGTTAAAATGAAAGAAAGGTATTTGAGAGAAATTACTCCTTGTGGAGCTTGTATTCGTATCCCTCAATGATGGGATTGGTAAGTATTTTCTGGCATGCTTCATCAACCCTTTTTCCTGCAGCAGCTTCAGAATCTGCTTCTATTTCCAGGGTGATATGTTTTCCAATTCGCACATTGGCAACTTTATTGAAACCAAGGTTTTTCATTCTATTGGTAACAGCTTTTCCCTGGGGATCGAGTAATGCCTTTAAGGGCATAATGTTGATTTCTGCGATATACTTCATTTTCTCTTGTTTCGGAACAATGATAATGTGATTGAAAGTAGCAGGTATAAAAGTATTATAACCGGCAAAGCAATTTCCTGCAATATTATCAATAAAATACCAGAAATGGCAAGAAAAATATAGCGAATCTGGTTACCTGACCACCTGAAATCCTGAAATTTTAAAGAAAACATAGATATGTTGCTGATCATAAGAAAGCTGAAAACCAAAATGTTCACTAACAATACTGCCGGCTGAAGCAAAAAACCCGCAATACCTGTCCCCATATAATGTACAAGGAATATGCTGCCGCCAGCAAAATATATGGCAGGGGCGGGGGTTGGCATTCCCTTAAATCCAGGTGAACTCTCTGTCATATTAAATTCTGCCAGACGCAGGGCCGCAAACAGAACGAGCAGAATTGGGGAGAAAAGAAGCAGGCGCTCAGGAAGGGAAGTTTCCTGTATTCCCCCATAAAATATATCCCCCCTGATACCGTATTCCATAAGCTTATATACCACTGCTGAAGGGGCTATGCCAAAACTGACCAGATCTGCAAATGAATCGAGTTGTTTCCCAAGGGGACTTACGGCATTCAATATCCTGGCAAGAAATCCGTCCAGAAAATCCAGGACAGAAGCCAGTAGGATCAGCCAGGATGCGAAAAGTATCTGGTTCTCAAGAGCCATCAGGATGGCCAGTACACCAATGGCCAGGTTGCATAGTGTAACAATATTGGGAATATGCCGGGTAATCATAGACAATAAAAGTAGGTATTTCGCAGTTAAAAAGATTAATGATCCGCAATATTATATTCCTGATAACCGCTGTCATGGTTTTTGGTGGGTTGAATGCCCAGTTGCCAAAATACAGTAATGAATTCCTGGCTGTAGGGGTTGGTGCGAGGGCTTTCGGAATGTCTAATGCCGTTTCTGCCACCTGCGATGATGTGACAGCCGGCTATTGGAATCCCGCGGGATTAGCCGGTATGAAGACGGATGCTGACATTGGACTAATGCATGCGGAGTATTTTGCCGGGATTGCCAAATACGATTATGCCGGATATGCCATGAGAATTGATGAAAAAAGCACCGGTGCTTTAAGTATTATCAGGTTTGGAGTGGATGATATACCTAATACCCTTGAACTAATCGATAACGATGGCAACCTGCGATATGACAGGATTACTACCTTTTCTGCGGCGGATTATGGATTCTTATTTTCATATGCAAGAGATTCCCGGATTGAAGGATTATCCTACGGGGGGAATGTCAAACTGATCTACCGGAAAACTGGAGATTTTGCAAGTGCCTGGGGTTTCGGATTTGATATAGCAGGCAAATATGTGCTGGATAAATGGGCTTTTGCTGCCATCATCAGGGATGTTACCTCCACCTTCAATGCATGGAGTTTCAATACTTCAGATCTGGAAGAAGTGTTTGCCAGTACAGGTAATGATATACCGGTCAATTCCCTCGAACTTACTATGCCGAGAATTATCCTGGGGGCAGCCAGGTCATTCCAGATCCATGATAATTTCAGCATCCTTGCGGAGCTTGATGCTGATATTACCCTTGACGGGAAAAGAAATGTACTTGTAGGCACTTCCGTTTTCAGTGTGGATCCTCATATTGGACTCGAATTGGATTATAATCAGCTCGTTTTTCTCAGAATGGGGATGGGGAACATGCAGATGATCCCGGAATTTGACCAGAAAAACTCCTTTGATTTTCAGCCCAGCCTGGTAATCGGCATCCACTGGAAAAACTTCACGGTTGATTATGCATTGACCGATCTGGCGGACCAGTCCATTGCCCTCTATTCAAATATCTTTTCACTTCGGTATAGTTTCAGCCTCCCTGGAAGGAATTCTGAAAACTAGGATCTATTCCTGTTTCATTCCAAATTTATTCCATATTGCATTTTAGTCCGCTTGCTTACAGTAATTGCTTAAATTTACACCTAACATTATCCCCCTAAATAAAAAAGCAAATGAATACCGGCAGCAAGAATTTCGCGGAATACCTTTATAAAGTCAATAAGGAATATGCGAATGAGGTTCCATCAGGCAGGGATACGAATGTATTTGTCGAGAAAATTATTGACCTCTTATTCCCCTTTCGTACGAAAAGTAAACGCAGCCAAGACGAGTTGGCAATACAGCTCAATGAACTTGAGGCGGAATTGGAAATACTTATGAGGCCATTGGAGAACAAATTAGGAAGGAAGGCGGCGGAGATTTGCCGGGAATTTATGGACGTACTTCCTGATATCTACGAAGACATGTTGGAAGATGCCGATGCTTTTATGAAATTTGACCCCGCTGCAGAATCCCTGGAAGAAGTGATCCTCAGCTATCCTGGATTTTTCAGTATTGCCGTGTACCGATTAGCAGGTAAACTCCATTCTCTGCTGGTGCCTGTACTTCCAAGAGTAATATCAGAATATGCCCATAGTAAAACAGGGGTGGATATTCATCCGGGTGCAAAAATCGGGAAATCCTTTTTTATTGACCACGGAACCGGAACAGTTATTGGAGAAACCGCTGTAATCGGAGATAATGTAAAAATATACCAGGGTGTTACGCTGGGAGCCCTGTTTGTTAAAAAAAGCATGGCCAAACAAAAACGCCATCCTACCATTGAAGACAATGTAATCATATATGCAAGGAGCACCATACTTGGAGGAGATACCGTAATTGGACATGATTCTGTAATAGGAGGGAATGTCTGGCTGACCGAAAGCGTATTGCCATTTTCTGTGGTTTACCAGAAAAATCATGTTGTGGTGAGGGACAGCAAAAAAATTTCAGACCAGATAAACTGGGTGATATAAACGAAAATTTAATACCATTTTAATATGAAAGCAGGAAATATTCTAGAAACCATTGGGAACACTAACCATCTCCGGATCAATAATCTTTTTTCGCCGGACTACGAAGTCTGGATCAAGTTGGAAAGAGAAAACCCGGGTGCAAGCATTAAAGACAGAATTGCCCTTAGTATGGTGGAAGATGCTGAGAAACAGGGGATTCTTCAGCCGGATTCTGTTATCATCGAGCCTACCTCAGGGAATACCGGGATCGGACTTGCCATCGTGGCAGCTGTAAAGAATTACAGGCTGATCCTTGTAATGCCTGAATCTATGAGTGTGGAACGAAGGAAAATCATGGAGCTCTATGGAGCAGAGTTCGAACTAACACCCAGGGAAAAGGGTATGAAGGGAGCCATTGAAAAGGGAGAGGAGCTTTTCCAGGAGATCCCTAATGCCTGGATACCTTCTCAGTTTGTCAATAAATCCAATCCGGAGATCCATAAAAATACCACCGCCAGGGAAATCATCAGGGATTTTCCGGAAGGGATTGATTATTTAATTTCCGGAGTTGGAACAGGTGGCCATATCAGTGGTTGTTCAGAGATTTTAAAATCTGAATTCCCCAACATGAAAACATTTGCCGTCGAACCTTCAGATTCACCTGTAATCGGTGGAGGGGAGCCTGGTCCGCATCCCATCCAGGGTATTGGAGCCGGTTTCATTCCGGAAAATCTGAATATGGATTGGATTGATGGCTCCATTCCGGTAGGAAAGGAGGCCGCCTTTGAATATCTGCGCAGGGCTGCAAAAGAGGAAGGTTTGCTTGTAGGCATTTCCTCCGGGGCAACCCTGGCGGCTATTGCCAAAAAAATCCCTGATCTGCCGAAGGGGAGCAGGATACTCGGATTCAACTATGATTCTGGTGAAAGATATCTTTCCCTATTGTAACTTTCATGCCGATTCGTAATTTTACGTGAACAAAATTACCCTAGAACCAGAAAGTATGAAAATAGCCGTTGACTTCGATGGAACCATTGTTGAGCACAAATACCCTGCCATCGGGAAAGAATTATTGTTCGCGTTTGAGACCCTGCGCGAAATGCAAAGACAGAAACATCAATTGATTTTGTGGACCTACCGTTCCGGAAAGGAGTTGGATGAAGCCGTTGAATTCTGTAAAGAAAAGGGAATCGAATTTTATGCCGTAAATAAAAACTATCCGGAAGAAGAGTTTGATGGTAGTATCTCCCGGAAAATAGATGCAGAATTATACATCGACGACCGCAACCTGGGAGGATTCCCGGGCTGGAGTGCCGTATGGCAGATTGTAAGCGTAGGGTCTTCGGGAGAATTAGGTAAAAATCAGGGAGTGAAAAAATCAGGCAAGGGATTTAAGAAGTTTTTTAAAATGGACTGAGATGCATTTCCTCAGAAATAAGCTGTTTCATGCTGGCTGCCTTTTTACAATACTTCTGGCCGTATCTTTTGGCTGCGGACAAAAAGGACTGGATAAGAACCATGCAGATAATCCGGTAAATCCTGCAGTAAGTCCGGACAAAATACATGGGATAAGGCTTCTAAGCCCGGAAAACGAGCAATTATTTTCAATTGGTGATCAAATCACTGTTAAACTCGAGAAAATTTCGGACAGCCTCCCGGAAATTGATTCCATCGTATTCTATATGGATGGTGAAAAACAATTTACAAGCTACCGGGAGCCCTATGATTATTATTTTGAGAGTGCCGGGGGCAGGGTTGGTGGCCGGAACCTTCGTGTTCTTGGGTTTTACAGGGATGGCAGGAAAGAATACCATAACATCAACATAACTCTCAAATCAGATATCACACCAGGATTTATTCAATATAAGCTTGTTAATACCCGGCCCCATGATAAGGGTGCTTATACACAGGGACTGATTTTCGAGGATGGTTATTTGTATGAGGGTACCGGACAGTGGACCGAATCTTCGCTGAGAAAAACCGAGATCAAAACAGGTGACCCCGTCCGTATAATGAACCTGCCAGATGATATTTTTGGAGAAGGTATTACCATCCTTGATAATAAGATCTATCAGCTTACCTATAAATCCCAGGTCGGCTTTGTTTATGAAAAGGAAAGTTTTAAGAGGATACAAAAGGTGTATTATGAAAACAGGGAGGGATGGGGACTGACCCATGATGGGGAGAACCTGATTATGAGCGATGGCTCACACAGGATTTATTTTCTGGACCCTGAGTACTTTTCCGAAATCAGGCAACTCGAAGTGTATGACAATAATGGACCTGTCAGCCGACTTAACGAACTTGAATACATTGAGGGTAGGATATTCGCCAATATTTATGGGACCGAAGAAATTATGATCATTGATCCGGTAAGCGGCAAGGTCACCGGAAAACTTAATATGCAGGGTTTGCTTAAAGAGGAGGACAAACACCGCAGGATTGATGTTTTTAATGGAATAGCATGGGATCCTGAAAACCGGATACTTTTCCTTACCGGCAAATACTGGCCAAAATTATTTGAAGTCAGACTGCAGGGATCGATTCCATAGGAGCATTTCTGGTGAATACCCTCACCGATTTTGGAATAATGCTGAATTCAACAGGTGTATGTCCCAGGTTTTCACCGTCCGTTTCCAGGTGAATGGTATCGGCAGATTCCACCCGGATCGATTTTCCTGTGTAACTATCCACCTTTGGATGCTTATGAATTGACCCGTTATAAAGCCTTTTCAGATTTAGAATTACACGCGGTTTGCTCAACTTCCGGATTATTGTCAGGTCAAAAAGGCCGTCATCCAGTATAGCATTGGGTGAGGGCATCATCCCTCCTCCGCCATACTTGCCTATGCCCACGTTTATATTAAAAATTTTATTCTCCATGTCCAGTCCATCCACACTGATCATAGCCTCAACGTGCTTGAAATTTACCAGGCTGGTGAATATATTAAACAGGTACAGGAAGGCGCCTCCCTTTCCCTTTTCTTTTAACTTGTTGGTTTTTTGAACCACCGCTGCCTCAAACCCCATTCCTGCAATATTTACGAAATACCGGTTGCCAGGCTCATCCGCATTGCAAAAGCTAACTTCACCTGCATCCTGAATGAAGGTCTGGTTCCCCGTCAATATCTTGATCGCTTCAAGATAATCACCGGGAATTCCAAACATCCTGCCCCAGTCATTTCCAGTCCCAACAGTGATCATTCCCAAAGAAATTTCTGTGGTTGGGAACTGTTTTTGCCTGAAAATCCCATTTACCACTTCATTCATTGTACCATCACCTCCGACAACAACAATTTTCCGGAATTTATCCCTTTCAACATACTCGATGACGATCTCCGTAGCATGTTTTGGCCTTTCCGTAAAGACCGGAATGAAATCCAGTCCATATTCCCTGAGATAACCTGAAATCTCTTCCCAGTCCAACAAACCCCTTCGTCTTCCTGCATTTGGGTTTATTATCACCAGCCATCCCGGATCCTGAGACTTATTTTCTGTCATATATATTAATTTGTAATTAAATTAATGTACCAAATATCTAAAAAAAAATGAACTGAGGAAAAAACAGGTATAAAAATCAAGTTTGACAGGAAAAAAGTTTCTTTCCGGAACTATAATTGTAAAATGCAGATAATCAGATCAGTGTCGAGTGTTGAAAAGCTGTTAACAACTGCATGGAAAATTGT
>JAUUZM010000049.1 GCA_030589965.1 Bacteroides sp. | reverse complement strand
AGGCTTTTGCGACTGGTATAAAGTGCTTATAAGTTTTTGCAGGGTCCGGGAAGTAAGGAAATTCTTTTTCAGCTTTTCCGTGGTATTGTACATAGCCTGCAGTCCGGCTCCAGGTGATTTTTCAAACTTTTCAACTTCTTCAAGCTCCGGATGCACCAGACTTATCTGTCTCCCGTGAAGTGTCGGTCTGCCAAAGGCTATATATTCCCTGTCCTTTTTCAGGGTTTCCTTAATCCAGGAAATCCCCCTGAACCAAACCATTTCAATACTACCCGTGTCGTCGGCAAAAGTAGCTTTGAGCCGCTTCTTGTATTTAGCGCCGGCTGTCTCAACTGAAAGTATCTTCCCCCGGATCTGAATATACGGCAGTTGAGAGTTGATCTCCGAGATCTTAAAAAACCGTGTCCGATCGATATACCGGTATGGGAAATGATATACCAGGTCTTCGAAAGAGCTGATATTCAGTTCATCTTTAAGAAGTTCGGCACGTTTTGGTCCAACCCCGGATAGAAATTTTATGTCTGTTTGCAGCAATTCCGCCATCCCATGTGAAATAAACAATAAATATCGATATTTGGAATGAATATCCACAGTTTTGCTCAGACAGATCAAATTGTATATAGGGCACCGGCTCAAGGCTGGTCATCGTAAAGGTTCGCGGGTACATCCACCCTTCGCCTTTAAATTCATCAGCGAGGTCATTTTTGGTGACAAAATATCCGGATTGGATGGGATTGAGGATTTGAGAAAATCCCTTTCGGGAAATGAAGAATTGCTGGAAATATCGGACCATGGTGCCGGGTCAAGGCTTGCAACGGGGGAAAAGAGGTCGGTTCAAAAACTTGTAAAACAAACTGCGGTAAGCCGGAGAAAAGGTGAACTTCTTGCAAGGATTTCGGCTTTTCTTGATTTTCCTGTGATCCTGGAACTGGGTACAGGCACTGGCATCAGCAGCCTCTATCTGGCAATGGGTAGTCCAAGATCAACCCTATTCTCCTGCGAAGGTTCCCCGGCTATTGGGGAACTGGCTAAGAGAAATGTAAATGAACTTGGAAATAAAAACATAAACATTTCTGTGGATACATTCATGAGCTGGCTTCCAGGGATCTTAAGACAGCAGGGTGATGATTTATTAGTTTTCCTGGACGGTGACCACAGGGGAGAAAAACTCTTGCGTTACTGTGACATGATAATGGCTTCGAAACAGCAAAAGACGGTTTTGGTTCTGGATGATATACACTGGTCAGAGGATATGTACCATGCCTGGAGAACACTCATTGACAGGGAGGGGATTTCCTTGAGTCTGGAACTTTTCAATTTAGGAATCATCTTTCTGGGATTCAAGGTGCAAAAGGAGCATTTTAATATCAGATTTTAAAAATAATCTGGTTTGCATTTCGTTTATATGATTAAATTCGTAATAATTTAATCGGTACGATGGAAAACATCATAGAACTTTCAGAAATAGTTAAAAATTATAAGGTCGGTACCATTATCGTACGTGCTCTAAGGTCTGTCTCGGTGGATATCAAGAGAAATGAATACGTGGCCATCATGGGAGCATCGGGTTCCGGTAAATCTACCATGATGAATATTATTGGCTGCCTGGATACGCCAACCTCCGGACAGTATATCCTTAACAGCAAGGATGTGAGCAAACTGGAAGACAACCAGCTTGCTGAAATCAGGAATAATGAGATCGGCTTTGTATTCCAGACATTCAATCTGCTGCCCAGGTATTCCGCCCTTGAAAACGTTATGCTTCCCCTTATTTATGCAGGATATTCTAAAACCGAGAGACTGGAGAGGGCAAAAAAAGTGCTTGAGGATGTACAGCTTACAGACAGAATAGCCCATAAACCTAATGAATTGAGTGGGGGACAAAGACAACGAGTTGCCGTAGCCAGGGCACTGGTGAACCGTCCATCCATCATACTTGCCGATGAACCAACCGGTAACCTTGATTCTAAAACTTCATTGGATATCATGGATCTCTTTGATGATATTCATGATGCTGGAAATACCATTATTGTGGTCACCCATGAAGAAGATATTGCGCAGAGGGCAAAACGAGTGATCCGATTAATAGATGGCGAGGTCGAATATGACAGGATGAAAGAAGAACCCGCTGAAACAAAAACCCAATAAGGAAATTTAGCATGAAGATATATACAAAGGCAGGGGATAGGGGCATGACCTCTCTGCTGGGTGGGGAATTTGTATCTAAATCCCATCCCAGACTGGAAGCCTATGGAACCCTGGATGAACTTACTTCATGGATAGGATTATTGAGAGACCATCTGGAGGGTAAAGGGATTCGTGAGGATCTTTTGCTTATACAGGATCGCCTGATGCTGGGTTCCAGTATTCTTGCCAATGAGAGAACAGACGGGAGCATAAAACTGCCGCTGATCAGTGAAGAGGATATTTACATGTTGGAAAACAGAATTGACTCAATGGATGCCAAATTACCTGCTCTGACAAATTTTATTATACCAGGAGGTCATAAAGTCGTTAGTTATTGTCATCTGGCAAGAACCTGCTGCCGAAGAGCTGAGAGGCTATCAGCCGGATTCGTAAAGGACTCAGACCAAACTTCCATACTCATTAAATACCTTAATCGCCTGTCTGATTATTTGTTTACACTGGCGAGAAAAACGGCTAAAGAATTTAAAGTTGAAGAAAATCTTTGGCAACCTTAATCTTCGTATCTAAATTTTTTTATATTTGCACGAAATTTCGGAATGAACCGATAATTTCGATTTTAGTATAAATCTCTTGCAATATGTACTGGACATTAGAATTAGCTTCAAAACTTGAAGATGCACCTTGGCCTGCTACCAAAGATGAATTAATCGATTTTGGTATTCGCTCGGGTGCTCCCCTTGAGGTTATTGAGAATCTGCAGGAAATTGAGGATGAAGGTGAGATCTATGAAAGCATAGAGGATATCTGGCCTGATTACCCCAGTAAGGATGATTTCTTCTTCAATGAAGATGAGTACTAATTAAAGACTTATACTGATTAAGACGAACTTAATTGAAACGATCTTAATTATTTACAATAAAAGCAGGGGCCATGAGCCCCTTTTTTTATTTCTGAATCCGAAAATTTATTTTTTTGATCACTTACCCTGGGTTTTATCTTTGAAAGGATAGGTAATAACCGGACCGTAAGGTTCAGTTGAGAAAATGTTAATTCCTTCCGGAATCCCGAAAACATCATTTTCTGATAATGAAGAAACTCCATCAACATGGGAGACAGCCTTATCATCGCCGTCTCTTGTGGAAGTAATTACTGTACGAATATCAATATGTGCCGGGTTTGTTTCAGTTTCAGGAAATACCTGCAACCATTTCACCTGGTTAAATGATCCGCTGCGTAAGGTCCATGGTTTATCATCATTAGCAGGCCGTGGTGTCGCTCCCCAGCTTCCTTCTCCAATATACATGGTTCCGTCCAGGTCATCCCTGACAAAACCCTGAAAGCCGTTAATTGAATCTGGTTTCAGGGGGAATGTGATCTTGGACATATGAGAATCGGCATCTAAATATATGTCCAGTCCGTATTTATAAAACAGATACGACCATTGACGGTACTCGGAAATTCTCTCGGATTTTTTGGTTGTGTGTGGACTAAATGGTTTGTGTCCTGCGGCCATATTAAATGTAAAATCTTTGTTTTTTTGTAAATTTTCCTCCAGCCAGGTAGTCTGATCGCCTGCTATATCAATTTCGGAGTTTGTTGAAATCATATGAAAGAAGTCTCCTCCCAGAGAAAGTGAATAATAGATGTTTTCAGAGTTATCATACTGGTGTGGTGAGTTAAAAACTTTGTTCAGTACCTCGAAATCCCGATTCTCATGATTACCCATGACCGGAACAATAGGAAAAAGTCTACCGTCCTCCGTACGGGTTAGTTCAAACCAGTCGGTTAGCCACTGTTCCCAATGCTCAGCAGTAATAGCGTTATGTGTGAAATCTCCACAAAACATTACAAACAGGGGGCGTAATTTTGGCACCATTTGATTTGTAAAACGACCAGCAATATATGCTTCCCCTTCACATTTTGTATCACCTCCCATAATACAGGTAAAAGGAGTGGGTGTATCCGGTGCAGTCCTGAACCAGAATCTTTCACTTACACCCTCACTGTCTTTAATAACAAAATAATATGCGGTATTCGGAAGCAAGTCTTTGAGTTCGCAAAACCGGGTGTTCATACCAAGGTGACTAACTTCTCTGCTTACCTCTTGCGATAGATCATATTTATTCCAGTTTTGCCCCTTGTCTTTTGTCCCAAAATATACTGTTGGATTCTCTCCCTCATTCTGATCCCAACCAATAGTCATGGTGGTTTCCGGACTATCGTTCCAAACCAGTCGGATTTTATCAAGAGAAGCGGGTGCATACTCTTTGGCACAGGAGCTTCCTATTAAGAGTAAAAGGATGATATAAGTAAAGGCTTTAAGTCTCATGATGAAATATTTATGTTTTATTATGAATCATTTAGGTTTCGCAAATTATTAATTTTTAACTTAAATACCCAAATAATAATTTCGGGCAGATTTTAATCTATCCAGTCAAATATTTCTTCCATCTTTCCTGGTCTGTGATCCTCCAACCATAAGAAGCCACTCAGAAATAATTCTTCCAGCGAGAGGTCAAAAGGAGGATAAAGAATAGCTGTTGGGGAAGAGATCATATTTATCCTGTCCAGTTCACCTTCTGCAAAATAGATCGCTATATTACTACTCTCCGCCTTATTAACACCGATTAATTGGGATTCATCAGCGGCAAAATATATGGTTTGGCCATTTCCTTTTACGTCCAAATGGGTAAGTTCCCCCTCTTTGAAAAATCCTTTCATATCTCTTCCCTTGACCTGGGTGTATCGAATGGAATCAAACCTGGAGATGATAAATGCTGAATTTGCAAGATCAATATAATCGGGTTCACCATTGGCCATATGAACATCGATATCCGTAGCTGTTAGCTGATAATTTTTGGACCAGATTACCGGTTCACCTGTTAGCTGAAACACAGAATCCTGCTCAAGAAAGACCAGAGAATCGCATTTTCCCTGGAGGTCACCACTGAATATCTTTACCCTGTAATAGGCCTGGAGGATTTTATAAATCCCAGAGGAATCGGTCCCGGATGTCAGCGTGTCTGCATGGACAAACAAACTGTCTTTATCAGAAATCTGAATAAGTAGTGTGCTGTCGCACAGCATAGCATATTCCGGATTTTCATAGTAAATAGCATAATTACCCCTGAGTATGATCTGGTTGGCAGAATCGTAAAGTTCCACTTGGTCAAAGGCCATTCCCATTCCCTTATCACGTTCATAGTAAAGACTGTCTCCGCGGAGATATTGTCCTGATGATTCCAGGTATGCATTCTCGTTGAACTGAGAAACATTGTTTTTTGTATCATACCAGCCATTTTCGCAATAGATATAGTTATCCGGACTGATTATCTCTGTTGGTCCAAGGAAATAAGCCACTTCCGTCTCAGTATGATACTGGAGTGTATCTGCATAAATTGTGTAGTCAGGATTTACAATGATAACGCTGTCCATAAAGTATACAGTCTTACTCCTGGTATAATAATACCCCTTTTTGCTATCCAGTATATTATCACCATTAACTAAATGTCCCTCATGCTCATAGTATCCCACGTTTTTCTCAAGATCGAAATCGAGGTAATCAGTGGTCAGTATAGTTTCCTTATCGATCAGTGTAACATTTCTCCTTACCTCCGCCAGTTTGGTATCCCCTGAATACCTTAGCCGGTCTCCATAAAGGTGTAGAGTATCTCCCTGGATAATATGTACAGAATCGTAGGCAAGTACAATGTTTTCCTCAGAATAGAGCCAGGCAGAGTCACAATACAGCATCATATTCTCCTGCTTGAACGCCACATCCCCAACGTATTTTACCACACCGCTGCCAATATTGCGGTCATACTCCATATATTCGGAGTTAAGTATTTCAATCTTGGTTTCTCCTTGTGCGTTAAGGGTTTGGAAAGCAGGAAGAAGTAACAGACATAAAAGGAACAGGCAGTTCTGTAAATACTCCTTGTAGCTGTTCAGGTGGTGAAGGATCTTGTTTTGGAATTGGTTTGCCTTCATTTGGGCGGGCTTAATTTTTTATCCATCCCTTCTTCTGGAATTCACATCCGGCAAATGAGTTATCAATGCTAATATAGGTTTCCTGAATTTTCTCATCAAGCCAGATTAAATAGACTTTATCTTTTTTCTCACCAAGCGACATTTCCTTAAGGACTATATAGTCATCTTTTAGGTTTGCCCTGTGTGGCCTGGTTCGATTCTGAAGCAGGATAACCTTGTACACTTCCTTACCATTTTCGTCTTCAGATTTGAAGGGATCGGTGATCTCATTAACATTCAAATCCCTCAAGGCCACAAATTCTGCGGGTTGTAGTTCATCCAGCTCAAATTGTGTTGTATTGTCCATCGGATTTACCATGATCCCTCCGTTTACTGCCGTATTTTTATCATGGGAGTAGATTCTGGCTGCAAGTTTAAAATCTACCGTATCTTTACGGATAAGTGAGGCAATACTATCAAGCTTTCGGATGGTAAAAGTGGTGCTTTGAGGATCGATTTTTGGCTTCATCAGAATATGCCTGGTATTAACCCTGTCATCCCGGCGTTCGATCAACTGTATAATATGAAAACCGAAGGAAGATTCAACAATGGTTGAAATACCATCCTTTTTAAGACTGAAGGCTGCTTTGGCATAGGCCGGGTCAAGTTCTCCCTTACCCAGAAAGCCAATTTCTCCTCCTTTGGATGCACTGGGTCCTTCACTGTATAATACTGCCAGGGTAGAGAATTTTTCTCCATCAAGTATCCGTTTCCTGAGATCAAGAAGTTGTTGTTTCATCCGGTATACAGCTGCTTCTTCAACCTTGGGGTACATGGCGATCTGGCTGATCTCAATCCGGGAATCAATATACGGAATACTGTCTTTGGAAAGCCTGTTATAATAGTCCTTGACCTCTGAGGGGGTCACTCTGACATCGCTGGTAATATTTCCTTGCATCCTACGGGTGATAATGCTTTCATGCACAGCGACCCGCATATCTTCTTTAATCTGTAAGATGTTCTTTCCGAAGTACTCTTCAAGCGCTTCCTGTGAGCCGATCATGCCGATAAAATACTGGAGCCTGCCATCAAGTTCCATTTCTACTTCGCTCGGGGATATCTCGATGCTGTCAATTTCAGCCTGGTTCACCAAAAGCTTCTGGGAGAGAAAATCTTCCAGAATTCCACATTTGGCATCTTCCTGCATGGGAACTCCCTGAGCCTTATTTTGCAAATACTGGGTTTCAATTTCAGACTGGATGATCCTGTGGTCACCAACTACTGCAACAATACGGTCCAATACCATTTGTCCGCTTACTATTCCCACGCTACAAACCATCAAAGTGGCCAGAATTGCAATTCGCTTCATATCTATCATCATTTTCATAGGATACTATCTAGGTGGATGGCCGGTCTTAGTAGACGGTAAAATCTCCCTTGTTTAACGCATCCATGTAAATATTATTTTCCAGGTCATGGACAAACTGAACCTTCCTTTTATTCAGGATAATGATCCTGATTTTAGCTTCAACATAGGGTAGGGGGGCCACTGTACCTGAAAGTTTGTACTCCCTGATATTAACCAGGTAACGGTGCAGGGAATCCATCTGTTCAATATACCTGTTATACCTCAGGTAGCGATCCGGATTGCGGACCTCGTTGGGTAATTCCATACTGAGGTTTGTAAAGGGAATCCACTGTTCATTGAAATAATCATATTTCAGGGCGTACTGGTAACAATAAGTTTCAAGTTGCTGAACATCCTCCTCCCTTTCTGATCTGTACAATTGTCTTACCTTGTATAATTCGGGCGCATCAATAGGGAGTTTGAGATAAAGGCACTTAATAATATGGTCCTCCAGGCTGAAATTGGAAGGATTTTCATCATAATATGCCTGAACTTCTTCTCGTGAAATGACAGTGTCCAGCTTTTGAGTAATCAGGTTCTGCTCATATTTATAAATCAGGAGAGAGGAGCGGTATTCATCCAGGCGCTGCCTGACATCCTTTTGTTCTTCTGTAAGATTAAGTTCTGCTTTATGAAGGATCAGTTGTTCTTTGACCCATTTATCTACGAAACTCTGAAGAATGATAAGACTATCCGAATGAGAAATGTTATTGGGGAATATGTCCTGAATATCAGAAAGATACAAGTTCTTGTCATAGACCCTGGCGAGGGACTTCTCCTTACTCCGGTTCTCGAGTGTGGTACATGCACCCAGGCCGATCACAAGGATCAATAAGAAATGTATCTTACCCATTAATCAATCATTTTATTTTAGATAATAAGTCTTCATTAACCTTGACGGGATATTTTGCCCTTAGAGTCTCAATCCATTGTTTCTCCAGGTAATTCTGATAATCTGCAGTTACCAATCCCCTGCATTCATCCAGGTCTTTTACGGATGGCTTCAGTACTTTATTATTAATGATGAATACTACCTTGTCATCCTCTGCCTGGGTATTGGAATAGGTATCCTTAGACCAGTCCATTTGATCTGCCAGAGAATTGTCGCCTGTTTCGAATTTCCTGTTTTCAAGGACCATGCAACTGCTGTCGCTGAACTCAGTCCATGCCTGAGATTGCACGGTCTCAATACTCATTTTTTTCCTTTTACCCTTGCTTAGCTGCTCCAGGGCAAATTGTGCAACTTCCTCATCTTTGCAAGTGATAACAGTAGCATCCATTCGCTTTTCCCAATGGTAGTCCGACTTATGTTCCCCGTAAAAGGCTTCCAGTCCGGCGCTATCCTCAACAGCTTTGGACCAGACCAGTTTGTCAGTCAGGTCAAATAAGAGTATGCCGTCATGATATTCCTGTACCAGGTATTTGAATTCCGGAAATTTCTCCGGCAGCTGGTTTTCTTCGTATTGAAGAACCTGTTCCTCGACAAATTCATCGTATTTTATGTCTACAAAGACTTCTGTACTCATTTTTGTTCCACCCTGATGGGATGCAATATAGGAGGCAAATTCCGCCTGTGATACTTCATGCACACCAATAGTGAAAAGTGTTTCATCCAGGTTTGCAGCTTTTGCAGGATCCCAGGTCCGGTCAAAAACGCTGCTATCCACTACCGAATAAAATGCGGCAAGATTTCCTTTTAATTCTGAAAAATTATTTTTTGTCTTGATCCTTTCGATCATGGCAGTTTTACTGTAAGTATTTCTATCCGATTTTGTCACCTGGGCTTGCAGATCTGCCTTGTTTGCTTCAAAATCATCATAATTCTTTTGCCCAATCAGTTTAATTATATGCCAGCCAAAAGATGTTTGAACCGGCTCGGCATAGTCCCCAATGCTTGCAAGTCCAAAACTGGCCTCTTCAAAGGGAGCAACCATCCGGCCCGTTCCAAACCAGGGCAGAGTTCCACCAGAACCCGCTGATCCGCGATCTTCAGAATATTTTTTGGCCATTTCTGCAAAATCTTTCCCGGACTGGATGCTATCGTAATACTGGTTGATCTTTTCTTCTGCGCTTACTTTTTCTTCTTCGGTCATGGATTCAGGTACCATAACCATGATATGAGCAACCTGAACTTCTCCCCGGGCAGGGCGCTCTTCCATTACTTTAATTACATGATATCCAAACCGTGTTCGGATTGGAATTGATACCTCACCGGTAGGAGTATTATAAATGCCGGTTTCAAATGGATACACCATACGGAAAACAGTGAACCATCCCAGGTCGCCTCCGTTATTTTTAGCTGAGGGATCATCTGAATATGCTTTGGCAACAGTGCTGAAATCTTCCCCGGAGAGGATCCTTTGCCGGACTTCCATAGCCTTGGTATAAGCAATTACTGTATCTTCCGGCCCGGCAAATTCGTTCATGCGGATCAGGACATGGCTTCCGTGTAACTCCTTCTGTGCTCTTTCAAATGCTTCTTTCACCAGCATGTCAACTTCCTCCTGGTCGGAGAGGTAGGGCTTGGCCAACTGTTTACGATAGCCATTGAATTCACGGGAGAATGATTCGAGGGTATCCATACCCAGTTCCTCAGCCTCGATTACCTTGAGCTTAAAATTAATGAACAGGTCCAGGTATTCTTCAACCGTCTGTTGTTCCAGTGCTGTATTACTGTTATTCTTATTGTAAATTCTTTCAAATTCATCAACTGTAACCTCTCGGTCATGTATGGTCATCAGTATCTCACCATCAGTTTCCTGAGCATTGAGAACAGGGGTAATTAACAGGAGTAAGAGGATGAAATAATGCAAAGTCTTCATAATGTTCAATTTTTATATTATTTAATTATCAAACGATGTATTCTAATAAAATATTATCTGCTGTAGTTTGGTGCTTCCCTGGTGATTGTTACATCATGTGGATGGCTCTCTAAAATTCCGGAATGAGTGATCTGGACAAACTTGGCATTTTGCAGATCTTCAATGGTCGGGGCACCGCAATATCCCATTCCAGCTCTCAATCCTCCCAGCATCTGATAAATTACCTCTGCCAGGTTCCCTTTATATGGTACCCTGGCTGCTATACCTTCCGGGACCAGTTTATTGATATCGTCTTCCACATCCTGGAAGTAACGGTCTTTGGACCCTTTCTGCATGGCTTCAATGGAGCCCATACCTCTGTATGATTTGTATTTACGTCCGTTATAAATGATGGTTTCTCCGGGAGACTCCTCAACACCTGCAAAAAGTGAGCCAGTCATGATGGAATGTGCCCCGGCAGCAAGGGCCTTGACAATATCGCCTGAATACCTGATACCTCCATCAGCAATAACCGGGACACCTGAACCCTCAAGGGCTTTGGCAACATCATAAATGGCTGTTAACTGCGGAACACCCACACCGGCAATAACTCTTGTGGTGCAGATTGAACCAGGTCCGATCCCTACCTTAACAGCATCGGCACCTGCCTTAACAAGGGCTTTTGCTGCTTCATCTGTACCAACATTCCCCAGAATGATGTCGATTTTGTCAGTTAATTTGCGTGCCCTTTTCAGGGTTTCGATTACCGGTCCCGAATGTCCATGAGCGGTATCGATAATAATTGCATCTGCTCCTGCTTTCACGAGTGCAAGAATACGTTCATCTGTATCGGCAGACACACCAACAGCTGCGGCAACCCGTAATCTTCCCTTTCCATCTTTACAGGAGTTAGGGCGGTCCTTGGACTTGGTAATATCCTTATAGGTGATCAGTCCAATGAGGGTGTTTTTATCATCTACCACAGGTAGCTTTTCAATTTTATGCTTTTGTAGTATTTGAGCTGCCTGAACGAGATCCGTATCCTGTCCGGTCGTTATGATCCCATTGGCGGTCATTACTTCTTTAATGGGACGACTCATACTTGTTTCGAAGCGGAGATCACGGTTGGTTACAATTCCGATCAGTTTTTTATCATCATCTACCACCGGGATGCCGCCTATTTTAAATTCCTGCATAAGGTTGAGGGCATCGCCAATAGTCCCGTCCTTAAGTATGGTGACCGGGTCAACGATCATGATATTCTCAGCGCGTTTTACTCTTTTAACATGACGGGCCTGGTTTTCCACCGACATATTCTTGTGGATAACGCCTATACCGCCCTCCCGGGCTATTGCTATGGCCAGCTTGTCCTCTGTGACTGTGTCCATTGCGGCTGAGACAATGGGAACCTTTAGTTTTATATTTCGGGAAAAAGTGGATTGCAGGCTGACCTCCCTTGGCATTACCTCAGAGTAAGCAGGGACCAGCAGTACATCATCAAAGGTCAGGCCTTCGGATTGGATCTTATCTTCCTGGAACGACATACGCAGTATTTTTGAGGAGTTTAAAATTGTGCGAAAATACAAAAAAAATGGCGATATTGGACATACTTCAGGACAGTTATCCGGCAAGTTTGGACATTAAGAGGAAACAGCCCTGGGTAAGCCAGCTTTGAACCCGGGAATTGGGCTAAATTATGAATATATATCAGCAAATACTGACCCGCTACTGGGGGTATTCGGATTTCAGGCCGGTACAGGAAGATATCATTAAATCCGTTGCGGCCGGACATGATACACTTGGACTCCTTCCAACCGGAGGAGGAAAATCGGTTACTTTTCAGGTTCCCACCCTTGCGGGGGATGGTATGTGCCTGGTTATTACTCCCCTGATAGCCCTGATGAAAGACCAGGTAGAGAAGCTCAACCAGATGGGGATCCGGGCCATTGGCCTGCATTCCGGGATGTCAAAGTATGAGATTGACATAGGGTTAAATAATGCGATCTACGGGGATTTCAAATTCCTGTATGTTTCCCCTGAGCGACTATCTACCCAGATTTT
>JAUUZM010000305.1 GCA_030589965.1 Bacteroides sp. | reverse complement strand
GAGTGCCCTTGCCAGGTATTTTATAGCCGGTGGTTTTGAAGTTGCCGGGTACGACCATGTTGAATCGATACTTACCTTACAGTTGTCAGCAGAAGGAAGTTTAATTCATTATGTTGATAATGTAGATAAGTAGGAGTATCCAATATCGTTTGATCAGGTATTGCGCCTTTTCGGTACTGTGAAGCTGAAAGTGCTGCCTTTCCCGGGGGAACTTTCCACGCTGAGTTCTCCACCGTTTTTTTTCACAAATTCACGGCAGAGGATAAGACCGAATCCTGTACCCAGTTCATTATTGGTGCCCGGCCGGGATGCCTTTTTATCAATATTGAACAGATTGGTAACCTGCTCTTCATCCATTCCCACACCGGTGTCCTCCACACCAAACTGAATGACCTCGTTCCAATCATGTGCAGATATGCTTATCTTTCCCCCGTACGGGGTATACTTAACGGCATTGGATCCAAGGTTTCGGAGGACTGTTTCGAACATCCGGCTGTCAGCATACACAATGGTTTCTTCCGGGACATCAGTTTGCATCACTATGCCCTTGTCGCGGGCATGGCTGATAAGTAAGTCAAACACCGACTGAATGGTCTCTGTAACGCGCAGGTCAGCTGGATTAAAAGGTATCTCAGACGTTTGAAGGCGGGTCCAGTCCAACAGATTCTGAAGCAGTTCAAAGGCTTTTTTGGACGTATCATTCATGCTCTTGTAGAAAGAAAGTTTCTCTTCTTCAGAAAACCTTTCAGCTTCATGTACCAGCAGGTCAGAAAATCCTATCAAACTGTGGAATGGATTCTTTAGGTCATGTGAAATAATAGAGATCAGCCTGTTTTTTGTCTGGTTTAATTCATCGAGTTCCTCGCTGTACTTTGTCAGCCTGTCATTGAGCTGTTCAAGTTCCTGGTTTTTATGCTTCAGCATAAGGTTCATCCGCCTTTTCCGTACCAGGGAAAAAGCGATGATGATCCCCAGGACCAATAAAAATACCGCAATGGATATTAAATAGTTCCGGAGGCTTTTCTCCCGCTGAAGGTCTAACTGATTGGTAATATTCTCCTTTTCAAGCCGCTCAATTTCTTTCTCCTTGTTAACCAGGTCATACCTGGATTCCAGATTGGCGATGCTTGTCCGGCTCTCTACATTCATCATGGCTTCACGTATCGCGGCATAGTTAAGGTAATACTCGAGTGCCAGCTGGTAATTACCCCTCATTTTATGCAATTCATACAACTTATGGTAAGCATCCTGCAGGATATCCTTTGATTCCATGCCCTCCGCGATAGAGAGTGCATCGTCGAGGTATTGAAGTGCTGTTGAATACTCCTTCCTGGCCCCATACAATTCACCAAGATTTACCGAGATCCTGGCCAGGGACCATTTATCCTGAAGTTCTTGTGCCAGCACCAGAGCATCCCGGTAGAAGGATAATGCCAGAGGGTAATTTTGCCGGTGAGTATAATATCTCCCAAGATTCATTTGCGAGCTTACAATCATTCTTTTATTACCAGCCTTTCTGCTGTATTCATATGAGCGATTATACATCCTGAGGGCCTGGTCAAATTGCTCCATTTCCAGGTGGATATCGGCCAGTACATCCAGGGCATTGGCAACCCCTGATCTATCTCCAATCTGTTCATGAATGACCAGCCCTTTCCTGTGATATTCCAGAGCCTTTTCCTGGTCTCCCAGCTGCAGGTATATACTCCCTGTAACCTGGTATGTGTGCCCCATCTGGGTCAGGTTATGCATTTTTTGAGATATCTCAAGTGAAGCATAAAAGTTCCTGAGTGCCTCATCATACCTGGCGAGTCGTTGATAATTTATGGCTATATCAAAAAGGAGCCTGTCCATGCCATCCTCAATTCCTATTTCCTGCAGAATTTCCAGGGACCGGGTATAGAAATCAAGCGATTGCATGAATTGCCCCATCTTCCGGTAGGTTTCTCCCATTCCACTCAGACATCGCGTTAGCCCGGAAAGATCATCCTCTCCAGCTATCTCAAGGGCCCGTTGATAATAATCTATGGATTTTCCGAACTGCCCTTTAAGCATTAGAATATGGGCAACATGACAATTGTCTCCTAAGGTTTCCTGTTCCTCCAGTTTCTTGCTGTATATACCATATGCTTCATCAAGGAAAGGCGCGGCCTTGCCCATATCACCCAGGGAAACCCATGCCGCACCAATGTTCTTGAGGGCTTCTGCCTGATCCCTGAGATCCCCCATGGTCCCGGACGCCTCAAGGGCCATATTGGAATACTTCAGGCTTGATTCAGGCTGGAAGTCCAGCTGGATTTGTGCTACCTGATTCAGCAACCTGATCCTTTCATGACCTTCTGCCTGGCCGGCCAGTACAAGTAAGCTATCAGTAAGCGTGCCCGAAGAATGGGCAAGATCCGTTAAGGTTGCCAGCAGGATAGGAACAATCAAATACTTCCTGAACATGTGGGTAATTACAGGCTTTAGCATGATAAAGATAATCATGATCGATTAATGCTGCCTGTATTTAAGGAATTATTTATTCAGACTTATCAAGACAGAAGAAATTAATAGTAATTTGCAGTCTTTTGAATTAACCCGAGAGATGAACTGGAAAGATGACCTGAAAAGATTTGAATCTGACAACTCCACCGGTTCAGCTGAGTTGCTTGAAGGATACATTGAACTACTACTTTACTGGCTGGAGAAAGGTGAACTCCAAACACCGAAGGACAAATCTTTCCTTATGGATCAGATCAAACGGCTTCAGGACAGACATAAGAGTTTATTTGTTTTCCTGCATTTTTCCTACCGGGTTATCCAGCTTCTGAATAGCAACGGAGAAGATTGGAACCATATGGTAGTGGATTTTTTAAATGAATACAGGGATAAATGGACAGGTGTGAATATCAGGCTGGCAATGCAGGCCGGTTCAGCCATCGATCTGAAACAAAAACTGATCCTTTGTCATAGCCAGAGTAGCGCAGTAAGGGAAATCTTTGAAGCTTACCAGGGGAATAGAAAAAAAGTAAAGATCATACAGACTGAGTCTCGGCCCATCCTTGAAGGAAGGATACAGGCGGTGAATTTACATAAACTGGGATATGAAGTAAAACTCGTATCAGATACAGGATATGCCCGGCACCTGGACCGGATCAATATGATCTTACTGGGAGCAGATGCCATATTCAGGGACTACTTCGTAAACAAATCAGGCAGCTATAATATCTGCCTGGCAGGCAAAAATGCAGGAATTCCCGTGTATATCCTTGCAGACTCACGTAAATTCTGGTTCAGCCTGCCGCCTGAGCACCAGGAAATGCAATACAATGAGAGTAAGAAGCCGGGAGAAGAGATATGGAAAGATCCACACCCTGGCATTGATATCGAGAATTTCTATTTCGAAAAAATCCCGGTCGACTGGGCGGATGGTTTTATCACAGAAAAAGAAATCCTTAAACCTTCCCTGCTCCGGAAACTATAAGATATACGATAAAATACATATTCTCTTCCTGTCAAAAGGATTAATCCTCTCCATCATCATAAGTTTTGAACCTCGTCTCCCCGCCTTCCGGTACCATCTTAAGGGGCAGTTTTGAGATGACCTTAAGATCCTCAATATCCTCTTCCATATCCAGGTCTTCGGGGTCGTAATGCCACCTGGAAGTTATTTTACTCCCCGTTTCGGCATATT